>JADJPW010000009.1:300000-402304 GCA_016713035.1 Verrucomicrobiaceae bacterium | reverse complement strand
TACCCAGCGGACACGCTGAATGGAATCGCCATCCGAAAAGAAAAAGTAGTAGTGGGTACTTGTCGCATCTTCCCCTTCTTCAGCCCAGTACACTTGCTCGGCGGCCGCGAGAGGCGAAAGACCTACAAAGATAAAGAGGAGATATTTGAGTAGCTTCATAAACCTGAATACGGCTCGCTGCAGTATCAACTCACCTCCCCAGCCGCTCCAGCACATTCTTGGTGATGCGCACGACATGCGCGTCATTGCCTTGCAGGCCATGCGACCAGTCGGTGGTGGCGGCGGTGAAGACGGTGCCGGTGTTCGTGTAGAGGCCGAGGCAGGCGGCGCCGGTGCGGCCGATCTCCCATTTCTCATACCACTCGACGTCGTCGGGGTGCCAGCGGACGGGGCAGGTGCCGAGGACTTCGAAGGTCTTGGGCGTGCCGTCTTGGTGTGTGGCGAAGGGCAGGCCATCGCGCCACTCGAGCTCGCAGCCATCGCATTCGTAGCCGACGATGGTGTCCTTCGCGCCAAAGCGGTCGCCGCGCTTCAGGCCGGTGCCTTCGTAGATCCAGTGATCAGGTCGATGGACGATGAAGGAGGCGTCGCCGTCCATGAACTGGCCGTGGCTGCGCATGTAGCCGCCCCAGAGAAAGCCGACGCCGGTGAGTTGGTTTTCCGTGCGCTGGAGCAGGTGATGGCTCCATGCGGTGCTGAGCGTCTTGAAGTCGCGGGTCTGGAAGACGGGATCGAGGTGGTAGTTTTGCTTGAAGCAGGTGAAGGCGCGGCCCTCGGCCTCGCTGCGCACCTGCCAGCAGCAGGTGTTGCCGCTGAAGAAGGCCACGTTGCCACCTTTGGCGATCCAGGCCTCCAGGTTGTCGCGCATCGGTGTGTCCAATACTCGTCGTGGCCGACGCTGAGGACGAGTTTGTAGCTGGCGAGCATGTCGGGGCGGAATTCGAGGTCGTCATTGGCGGCAAATTCGAGCGGGTAGCCGTTTTGCTCCGCCCACACGACGAAGGGCAGCTCCCAGCGGGCGAATTGCGACGGGCCGGGCCGCTCAAAGCTCACGCGACTGCCCTGGTTCTTCGAGAGGCTGTTGTAGGCATACACGGAGAAGCCGCCCCAGTTGTTGTAGGCGTTGTAGGTGTTCGAGCAGAGCTGCAAAAGGATCTTCGAGGTGCTGCCGGGCCGCGCCTGGCGCACGATGAACCACGCGCTGCTGCTGGCGGTGCGTGCGCCGCGATGCGTCCATTTGCCACCAGCATCGGCGGCACGCAGTGCGACCTCGTAGTAGCCGCTTTTCCAATCCGCACCGACGGGCACGCGCACGCTCTCCGGCCAGCGGCAGCCATTCGCGCTGGCATCCTCCGGCACGGGATGCGCGGCACCGGGCACATCGGCCTTTTTCCACATGACCTCGCGTTTCGCACCGAGTCGCGTGACTTCGATCTCAAACTTCGCCGCCGTGGTACTGACGTGGATGGGGATCTCTTCGCCCTGAGCGACGCTGCGCTGACCAGCGTAGCCTTCGATGAAAAGTGGGACAGGATCAGCGGCGTGGAGCGAGGAGCAGGCCGCGAGGAGGAGAAGGGCGATGGAGCGGAGCATGCAGACGCTACGCGGCGGAGATGGCGGCGCTTTCACCCATGGGCAAATGGCTCACTTCAGTTCCTTGATTCGCACATTGCGGTACCACACACGCAGCGCTTCGTCTTGGAAGCTGATGTGGCCTGCATTGGGCCGATCTGCCATCTTCATGGCTTCGAGGGTGGTGTCGATGACTTGCTCGCCATTGAACACGACCTTCACGCTGCGGCCACGCACGGTGATGGTGTAGCGATTCCACTCGCCAGCGGGCTTGACCATGTTCTTCGAGGGGCTGGTGCCATGGACGATGCCGCCGCAGTCGTGATGACCGGGCTTCGCTAGGCCGTGGGTATCGAGGATCTGCACCTCGAAGCCGCTTTTGACGTGATCCTTCAAATCACCGACTCGCATGAAGACGCCGCTGTTGCCCTTGGCATTGATTTTGAATTCCAGATCGAGCACGAAGTCGGCATACTGCTTCTCCGTGGCGATGTAGGCATCGTAGCGCTGCCAGCCTTTTCGCCTTCGCGTGGATGGAGTGAGACGCTGCCATCCGGCTCGACGAGCCAGTTCCCAGTGGTTTTCCATCCCGTGAGGTCTTTGCCATTGAAGAGCGGGACAAAGCCCGCCTCATCCGCAGCGGGATGCTGAGCACGGGCGGAGAGGGTGAGCAGGAGAAGGAGGGCAAAGGCGAGGTGTTTCATGCGGCGCAGTGAAACGGGCACTGCGCCGCGAGTGTTTCGAGTGCCTTTGGCCCCCCATCCCGACTGGGATCACCACTTCCACTCCACACCAGCGTAAAAGCTGCGTCCGTCACCTGGGAGGAAAACGCGGCTCTGGGCAGGGATGGTGGCGTTTTGGACCACGCCAGTAGTGGGGCTGTAGTTTTCGTCAAAGATGTTCCGCACCTCGGCGAAGAAGCTGGGGCCTTTTTTCGTGCGGTAGCCGATCTTGAAACCGAGCAGCGCATACGGATCGGCGAAGGTGGTGCGTGCGAGATCCGCCGCATAGCGGTGCGGTGACCACTCGAAGTTCGGCCCGGCGTAGAAGCCGCTGGGGTGCTCATAGAGCAACTCTGCGCGGTAGTAGAAAGGTGGCACGCCGGGCAGCATGCGGTCACCCCAGGCAGCATCGCGGGCAAAGCGGAAGTCATTCCACAGGAAGTTCTGCCGCAGCGTGAGGTGGTCCGTGAGCTTTGCATTCAGAGCGAACTCGACACCCTGATGAATGGTGCGACCGGCATTGGTGGTGAGTGTCGCATTGCCAGGAGCACCCAGGGTGAGGTACTCGTCGTCGATCCACGCGTAGTAGTAGCTGAAGTCCCAGGCGAGGCGATCTGTCTCGCCGCGTGTGCCGAGCTCCAGCGTGGTGGCTGTCTGCGGCTTCAGTGCGGCCAAACCGACCGATCCGGGCGTCACAGCGACGAGTTCACCAAAGGACGGCGGCTCAAAGCTGCGGCTAGCATTGAAGTAAACCTGCGCCTGCGGTGTGATGTCCCACAGCAGGCCCAGCTTTGGGCTGAAGCCCCAGTATTCCTGCCGGTCATTGTTATTCGGACCGGTGAGCGTCTGCTCATTGAGGTCGGGATTGGCGTAGATCACGGAGGCACCTGCGATGAGTGAGAGCGTGTCGCTGAGATGCAGTTGATCCTGGAAGTACACATTGAAGTTGGCGGACTGGAGCTCGTTCTGCGCGGCGATGGCACCGCGCTGGCCGCCGAGATTGGCGTAGCGATTGTCCTGCACGTTTCCATACATGTAGCCGAGGCCGATGGTGAGATCGTTGCGCCGTCCAAACAGCGTGCCACGGCGATCGTAGCGCAGATCAAAGCCCACATCATTGCTGAGCTGGTCGATGACTTGGAAGATCGGGTGATCCAGATCCTTCCAGCTCCAGAAGGCGGAAAACGTCAACGTATTGTCCCCATCGCTGTAGGTGAGCTTGTTCGCGAGGCGCAGGAGCTGGTAGTCGCGGCGCTGGCGGCCGATGATGTTTGCTGGCGCAGCGAGTTGCGGATTGAGTTCGAACTCCGCCTTCGTCAGACCACCGGGCAGTTGCGACTTGCTGTCCACCCAGGTGAGGTAAAAGCGGTTTTCCAGGTTCGAGCTGATCTTCGTGCCCACATTGGCAAAGAAGCGCAGGCTCTCCTGCTCGCTCCAATCACGGAAGCCATCGGTGTGCGCTGCGGTGAGGCCTGCGTAGCCATCCGTGTCACCCTGGACGAATCCACCGCTGATCTGCGCCCGCAGCGTATTGAAACTGCCGGCTTCAAAGCGTGTCTGGAGTGCGGGTACATCATGCCCCGTGTGCGAGACGAAATTCACCGCCCCACCGAGCGTGGTGCCGCCATATTGCAGTGCATTCGCACCGCGAAAGACCTCAATGTACTGCGCCGCCATCGGATCGATGGCCTGCATGTCGAATCCGCCGTCGGCGAGATTCAGCGGCATGCCATCCTGCATCAGCCACAGCCCGCGGCCATGAAAGGTGCGCTGGATGCCACTACCACGGATGGAGATACGCGCCTCCTCCGAGCCGAAGCGGCTCTGAATGAGCACCCCAGGAGAATAATCGAGCGCATCCTTCAGCGTCGCTGCACGGCCCGTCTTGTATTGCTCCGCATCGACCACATTGGCCCCACCAGCGACGGTTTTGGCGATTTGCTCCTTCTTTTCCGTGATCGAAGGCACGGTGATGGAAGGTGATTTTTGAGCGGTGATGACGGTTTCGGGGAGTTGTCTGCTAGGTTGCTGTGCGTGTGCCGAGGTGAGGAGGAGGATAGAAGATAGAGAATAGAAGATAGAGGATTTCATAAAAACGATGGTGTTTGGCGTGCGCAGCGATGGCGCAGGCGCGGGTTGAGTGAGGCAGACACGCTTGATGTCTGCATTTTGGATGACCGCAGAGCTTGGAAGACCGCCGAGATATGGCATCTCAGATCGGCTTCCTCTGCGGTTATCCCATCTCTGCGGTGTGATCCTTCAAAGATGGCGCTTTAGCTCAAACCCATCGCGGCGGCGGTCCGGTGATTTCCTCGAAATGAACGACGTTTTTCGTCAAAAAGGCCGCGTAGGCCACTTTCACGCCCTCTGGCGCAAAAATCACGAAATGACCCACCAACACCGCATCGAGCTTTTTGGCCACTTTGGAGCCGGTAGGCATGGAATCGTCCTTTTTCTCCTTTTCGCGGCCTTCTTTGACCGCAAGGCACAGCGGACACGGATGCTCTCCATCGAAAGTCTTCTCCACCGCCTCCATCACGCTGCCACCAGTGAGATTCGACACCAACATCCCCGTCCACGCGATGCCCTGGAGCACTCCCCAGTGCATGCCGAGCGAGAGACACAGCAACAGCACCACCACTCGCTGCATGAAGCAGCTCCGATGGGGCTGAGGACTGGTGGTTGGCGACATTTTGCCGGGCCATAGACGAACTTCATCAAATTGTCTAGCATGGCCTTTGCGCAGGAAAGATGAGCGACTGATGATCAATTAGTGCTTCACCAAAGGCTGATCTTCCTTCATAAAGCCGCACACCATGAATGACCATGATCTCAATCGCATGCTGAAACGTGCTGCCACTGCGGGGGCGGGAATGGCCCATGTGCCAGGGGAGCTACAAGGAGGCATCATGGAGCGTGTGCGCAGGGATGAGGGGCGTGCACAGCGCTGGCGCTCATGGGTGCGCGGGCTGATCATCGCCGCAGTGGTAGCAGGTGTCGTCACGGCCTGTGCCGTAGGCTACCTGCTGGCTGCTCAGGACACGACGCATACCACGCCACCTGTGATGAAACTTTTTCGCGAGGGCCTGGCCAAATGAATGGGCGCGTGAAATGGCTGCTGCTCTCCGCTTTGTGCTCTGCTGTGCTGGCAGGTGGCACGGCATGGTTTGTCACGGACTGGGCACTGCATCGCCATGGCGAGAGCCACGCCCATGATCACGCGGAGCCGGATTTACACGCGTGGATGCATGAGCACCTGGATCTCACGCCTGAGCAACACACAGCCATGGAGCCCTATGAGGCAGCGTTTGAAAAAGAGCGCACTCGCCTGCAAGCGGACATCCGCAGTGCTGGTCAGGACGTCGCCACAGCTCTGGACGCGGCCACGCTGGATGATGCGCGGCTCAAGGCTGCTCTAGAGAGGCTGAATCAAAGCCAGGGCGAGCTGCAAAGGCAGACGCTGGACCATTTCTTTGCCATGAAGCGCTACCTGCGACCTGCGCAGGCGAAAAAACTCCTCGAATGGACCCATGACAGCCTTGCCCGCGAGCCTTGACCTGCCGATCGCACTCGGTGAGCACGCAGCGGCACAAGAAAGCGCCGAGCTGCTGAAAATCCATGCCGCGCAGGCCGGCGATATGGCCGCATTTGAGTGGCTGGTGCATCGACATGAGGAGCGTCTTTATACCTTCTGCTGCCGCTGGCTGTGCTGCACGGAGGATGCGCGGGAGGTCTGCCAAGATGCCTTCGTGCGTGCATGGCAGGCGCTGCCGGAGTTTGAGTGCCGGGCGCGGTTTTCGACGTGGCTATATCAGATCGCACTGAATCTCTGCCGTGACCGCGCCAAGACCCGCGCCACTCGCCAGAGGGAGCACACAGTGGCGCTGGATGAGGTGGTGCAGACGCCGCCCTGCCCACAGCCTGCGCCAGACACCAATGCAGAATGGCAAAGCGAGCTGCAAAAGCTGGAGCGCGGCATGGCGGCACTGCCAGATCATCTCCGCGCCGTGCTGATCCTCACGACGCTGGAGGGCCTCAGTCATGTCGAGTGCGCTCAGGTGCTAAACTGCACGGCCCGTGGCATCGAGGGCCGCCTCTACCGTGCCCGGCAGATGCTCATGCAGTGGTGGGATGCTGTGCCGTAGCCACCTTATTTCCGTGGGCTGTGGGCAAAGGTGTCGTCTGAGGAGGTGCATGAGCCATTTTCGCCTTCTTATCCTTCTGACCTGCCTTTCGCCGATTTTTCCATCCTCGGCTCAAAATGTGCAGGAATTGGAGGAGACGATCATTGAGGGCAAAGCAGAGGAATTGCTGCAAAAGGCCGCTTCTGCATCAAAAGGCCAAACCAGCTCCAAAGAGCTGATGGAGCGGCCTTTTTCTCGCCGGGGTGAGCTTTTGGAAAGTGTGCCAGGCATGATCGTGACGCAGCACAGTGGCGATGGAAAGGCGAACCAATACTTCCTACGCGGTACGAACCTGGACCACGGCACGGACTTCGGCATGTACCTCGATGGCATGCCGATCAATCTGCGCACACATGCACATGGACAAGGCTACTCGGATCTGAACTTCATCATTCCCGAACTCGTAGGTGAGCTGGAGTACTGGAAGGGCAACTACTACGCTCCTCTGGGCGATCTGAGCAGCACGGGCGCAGCGCGGTTCAAGCTGGTGGATGCGCTGCCGCAGGGCATCCTGAGCAGCACTTTCGGTGCGTATGACTACACACGCACACTGGTGGCAGACAGCATCCAGGCCGGTGCAGGCACGCTGACGGTGGCGCTGGAGCACCAGTATTATAATGGCCCATGGGATCTGAGCTCCGATGCCACACGCTGGAACGGGTTCGCACGTTGGCATTGGGAAAATGGCCGCGATAAGTTCAATGTGACGCTGATGGGCTACCACGGTGAGTGGATGAGCACGGATCAGGTGCCGCAGCGGGCCATCGACTCGGGTTTGATCGGTCGCTACGGCTTCATCGACCCGACGAACGGTGGGAACTCGCAGCGCTACAGCCTCAGTGCAGATTGGGAGCGTGTGGAAGGCCGCGTGACGACGAAGGCGAATGCCTATGTGGGATATTACGACCTCGATCTGTTTTCAAACTTCAGCTACTTCACCGCAGGACCTGGTGGGGACCAGTTTGAGCAGGTGGAGAGCCGCTGGTTCGCAGGCGCAGCAGCCTCACGCGACTGGCGCTGGGATGCACTGGGCCATGAGCAGCGCTTCAGCGCAGGCGTGAATATGCACCATGATTTCATCAGCGGGATCGGCCTGCATCAGACCACCGCACGGCAGCGCACGGCGACTGTCCGCGAGGACGACATCTACCAGGCCACCTACGGCCTGTGGAGCGAGCTGGAATTCAAGCCGACCGATTGGCTACGCGTGATCCCCGGCCTGCGAGCGGACTTTTTCCACTTCAACACACGCCACAGCACCTTGCAGGAAAACAACGGCTCACTGACGAAGGGCCTGATGAGTCCGAAACTCGCGGTGATCTTTGGCCCATGGCAAAAGACGGAACTTTACCTCAATGCAGGCATGGGCTTTCACAGCAATGACACACGCGGTGTCACGCTGGCGACCGATCCCGCGACGCTACTGCCTACAGATCGTGTCGATCCTCTCCCACGCAGCTATGGCGCGGAGTTTGGTATTCGGAATGAAAGCATCCGTCACATGGTCAATACACTGAGCTTCTGGTGGCTGCGCAGTGACTCGGAGCTGATCTACGTGGGGGATGCGGGCAGCAGTACGGCAGGTCCTGGCAGCGAGCGCTTTGGTGTGGAGCTCTCTAGCTACTGGCGGCCCACAGACTGGGCCATGGTCGATGCAGAGGCCACCTGGACTGCCGCTGCACTACGTGGTGCCGCCACGCCGAGTGCCTCCATCCCCGGCAATGTGCCAGTGACGCTGAATGCGGGCTTCACGCTCGGGAAGGCAGAGGGTTTCTTCGGCAGTCTGCGGGCCCGCTTCTTCAGCCCACGCCCGCTGACAGAAGACTTCGCAGACATCCGTGCTCGCGAGAGCCTGCAAGTGAACGCCCGCGTCGGCTACCGGCGGAAGAACTGGGAAGTGTCCTTGGATTGCCTGAATCTGCTCAACCGCCAGGACAACGACATCGAGTACTACTACGATAGTCAGCTACCTACCGAGGCAGTGCCCGCGTCTGATCATCATGTGCATCCGGTGGAGCCACGCATGCTACGAGTGAGCATGACTTGGCGCTGGTGAGAGATCAGGCTGTGGATCGCAGAGGTGCATCGAGAGCACCTGCGAATCACTCTCCACTCTGTGCGGCGACTTTTTCTGCCGCTGCCTCTGGGTCACGTGAGACAGGCCAGTAGGCACTCATGTTCAGCAGCTTGGGTGGCTGCATTTTAGTGGGCTTGCCATCACGGGAATTCAGGCCGCTGTAGGTGAGCGGCATGAGTGTGGCGCAGAGCCGATCATGCGCATACTTTTGCACATTGAGCACCGCAGCGAAGGTATTGTTTTGATCCAGCATGAGCATGTCGCCCACTTGGTAGGGATCTGCGGGGCTCTTGAGGCCGGGCATGAGGATTTCGACATCGACGTCTTCGAGCTCGAGCGAGCGAGCACGCACCACCCATCCATCTACGATGACATCCGTCTTTTCTAAAGGCCGCGTCGTGACGACCTCGAATTTACCCGTGACATAAATGGGCTGCTCATGCTTGTAGTTGCGGATGTAGGAGCGCTTGAGCATGTCGTTTTTCACAACGAGCTGCTCATGCGAAAAAGCAAAAAATTCAGCGAAGAGCTCCTTGGATGCTAAAAACTTCCCGCCTGGGATGGTGTACTTCGAGAAAGGACGGAGGTCGTCGAGCTTATCAAATTTGGCGAGGACACGGTAATTGAAGGGCTTTTCGGGGTGCGAGAGCACCATGATGCTGAAGAACCAGCAAAAAGTGGCCACCCCCATCAAGAAAGTGATGAGGATCGTCCACCAGAAAATCCCCCCCGTGTCTTTTCGCTTCGAGAAGCCGCTACCGCCTCCATAAGAGCGGTATTCGCTTCCGTCGCTGAGAAATCGTACATGCATGTCGGGATGCGTAGCAGGGTGAAAAGTGCGTTACTTTGGCTCAGAGTTTACTAGAAACCAGATTCTTTGAAAAGATATTTTATGATACGTGCTAGTTGGCATCGGATGAACAGTGGTCTTATGCCGCCTGGGGTTCAAAAGAAGTGCCGCAGCCGCAACTTCGGGCCGCGTTTGGATTACGAATTTTAAATCCTGCGTCGTTGAGCGAATCCTCGTAATCAAGCTGGCAATCACTCAGATACTTCATGCTTTCAGCATCGACGAAGACCGATACGCCATGCTCCGTGCTCACGAGATCATCCGCATGGCGCAGATCCACCTTCATCACATACTGCATGCCTGCGCAGCCGCCCTTCTCCACACTCAGGCGCAGTCCGTGATCTTGCGGAGAGCCTTTTTCGGCCAGCAAGTCGCGGAGATGAAGCGCAGCGGATGGAGAGATGGAAATCATGTACAACAATGCCAATGATGAGGCGTCAAAAGCGGCGCTGGGGTGGGGTTTGCAAAGAGCAGACAGCGAGCCAAGGTGGCCGCCCGTCTGCTCGCCAGCGCAGCGCTGCTATGAAGGCGCTACGGCCTTCGCGCAAGCCTCTTATCACCAACTTTTTTGCCATGTCGAAAATCCGCATTCTCCCCGACGCCCTGGCCAGCCAGGTAGCCGCCGGCGAAGTCGTGGAGCGGCCCGCAGCCGTGGTGCGCGAGCTGGTGGAAAACAGCCTCGATGCCGGTGCCAGCCACATCGAAATCCACGCCCAACGCGGCGGCATGGCAATGCTCAAAATCGTCGATGACGGCAGCGGCATGGACCGCGAGGACGCGATGCTCAGTCTCGAAAGACATGCCACCAGCAAAATCCGCACCAAGGATGACCTCGCAGCCATCATGACCTTCGGATTTCGCGGTGAAGCAGTGCCCAGCATCGCCAGCGTATCGCGCTTTCGACTCGCAACACGAGAAAGAGACGCCCTCGTCGGCACCGAAGTGGAAGTGAATGGCGGCAAGCTCATCGAAGTACGTGACCACGGCGGCGCAGGCGGCACCACCATCGAGGTGCGCTCACTTTTCTTCAATGTCCCCGCACGGCGGAAATTCCTGCGCACAGAGCCCACGGAATTCTCGCATGTGGAACAGCAAGTCATGCTGCACGCCATCGCCAATCCGCATGTCGCATTCACACTGACACACAATGGCGCACCCGTTTTTCACCTCCCGGCCACGCGTGATCTGCTACAGCGCATTCGCGGCCTCATGGGCGATGAGCTGGCCTCACGCCTGCTCAAAGTAGATCAGCAAACACATCACGGCATCACCATCAGCGGCTACATCGGCGGACCAGGCATGAGCCGCTCGAATCGGCAGCAACAGATCACCTATCTGAACGGACGCCCCATCGAAAGTGCCAGCATCAGCTACGGCCTGCGTGAAGGCTACCACACCGCGCTCATGAAGGGGCAGTATCCTGTCACCTTTCTCTTTATCCAAATGGATGCACACGCCTACGACGTGAACGTGCATCCCGCAAAAAAGGAAGTGCGCTTTCATGATGGCAACAGCGTCCGTGATGCCATCGCCCGCGCCATCAGCCGCACCCTGGAAACGGCCAACAAACTGCCCACCGGCCATGCCCCGAAGCGCCCAGAGCCAATATCGGCCACGGAACCACACACCGAGCCAGCAGAGCCGAAACAGGAGGTTTTTCGCCTCCCCGTCACACCCAGCTCCGCACCGCTCAAACGCGATTTTTCGCCTCCACCAGAGCCAGAGCTCCCAAAGGCCGTTTCGCGGCCAGAAGTAGCTCCCGCGCCCCCTTTGCCAGCGGTCGAAAAATCCGAGCCCAAGAGCGAAATGCCCGAATTCCGCATCATCGGCGTCCTGCAGAAGCTCTACGTGCTCATGGAGAGCCGTGAGGGCCTAGTCATGATGGATCAGCACGCCGCACATGAGCGCGTGAACTTTGAAAAATTCCGCCGTGCCCTGGAAACTGGTGGCGTGCCCTGTCAGCGGCTGCTCATGCCCATCACCCTGCAAACCACGCCACGCGACGCCGATCTACTCAAACAAAACCTGCCATCCCTCAGCAAACTCGGCATCGAGATCGACGCCTTCGGCCCGAACACCTTCAAAGTCGAAGCCGTCCCCGCATTCCTCAAAACCGACGACCCCGCCGCATGGCTCGATGGTGTCATCGAAGAACTGCGCAGCATCAGCAGCAAAACATCCTCCCTTCGCCTCAGTGAAGACGCCATCGCCACCACCGCATGCCGAGCCAGCGTAAAGAGCAACGACATCCTGAGCATCCCCGAGCTACAAGCCCTGCTCAAAGACCTCTTTGCCTGTGAGATGCCCTACTGCTGCCCCCACGGACGTCCCACCCTCGTCCAAATCGGCACCGCCGAGCTCGAGCGAAAATTCGGCAGGCGAGCTCCAGTGTAGAGGAAGTGCTCCGTTTTCTAAAAAGGACGGCGCCCTCCTCCCATCGCAAGCTGTGATAACCGCGAACAGGGAACAGGGAACAGGGAACAGCGAACCGAGAACCGAAACCTCACCCCACCCTCAGTCCGCGCTCTCGCCACTCGGCTAGCACCTTCGGCAGTAGCACATGCTCTACCGACTTGATGCGTCCGTGCAGCACCGCTGCCGTGTCTCCAGGCAGCACGGGCACGCGGCCCTGCTCTAAAATTTGCCCCGCATCGATCTCCGCCGTTACCAGATGCACGGTGCAGCCCGCCTCTGCATCGCCGGCATCCAGTGCATCCTGCACGGCATGCGCTCCTTTGTGCTTCGGGAGCAGGGAAGGATGCACATTCACGATCCGGCCTGCGTAGGCGCTGATCACTGGGTCCTTCAAAATGCGCATGAAGCCCACCAGCACCACCACATCCACTCGTGCACGCTCGAGGTGCTCGAAGATCTCCTTCTGTGCAGCCTCTCCCAGTTTTTTCGGGTTCGCACCTGCATCCACATATTGGGCGGCTAGCCCCTCACGCCGGGCGATGGCTAGGAAACCGCTCTCTTTTTGATCCGAGATCGCCACGGCCACCTCCGCGTCAAGGCGGCCACTCTGGATCGCATCCACGATGGCCTGAAAATTCGTCCCCACACCGCTGCCGAGCACGCCTAGGCGCAGTTTCGCCGTCGGTGCGGCCATTTTGCGAATCGTCGCCGTCGTCGAGCGTCCAGGCACCAGTGGCAGGATGCGGATTTCTGCGCCCACTGCCTGCAAAGCGGCACGCTCCTCCGCATTGAGCGAATCCACGGTGTAGTCGCCGCCTTTCGCATAAACATGGGGCTGGATCGCCTCGATGAGCTGTGTCGCCCGCTCATCGCCGAAGACCACCACGGCATCCACCGCCTTCAGCGCCATCAGAACCTCTGCGCGATCATTCTCGCTGTTGAGTGGCCGCTCCGGGCCCTTGAGCGCACGCACGCTTGCATCGGAATTCAGCGCCACCACCATGGCATCACCCAGAGCGCGGGCATCCGCCAAGTAGCGCACATGGCCGGCGTGCAGCAGATCGAAGCAGCCATTGGTAAAGACCAGTTTTTTGCCCTCTGCCGCGAGTTGATCACGTAGCTGCCTCACTTCGGCAGCGCTTGCAGGGATGAAATCAGCGGTCATGGAATGATGCAGTGAGTATTGGCGAAAAACGCCTCTTTGACTCATAACTCAGCACTCACAACTCCTAACTCTCCTCCATGCCTCCGGTCGTCATCCTCAGCGAAGAGCCTATCCAGACAGTCCAGACTGTTTTTCAGGCGGGTGAGGGCGCAGAGGTGCAGTTTTTGGGCGTCGTGCGTGGTATCGAGGAGGGCCGCCAGATTAGCGGCATCGACTACAGCGCCTATCTGCCCATGGCGGAGAAAACGCTCCATCAGCTCACCCAGCGCGGCCAGCAGGAGCACGGCGAGCACCGCCTCTACATCCAGCATCGTTTGGGCTTCGTCGCGGTGGAGCAGCCTAGCATCCTCATCCGCGTCCGCACGAAGCACAGCGCAGAGGCCTTTGACCTCTGCCGCTGGTACTTGAAGGAAATCAAAGCCACCGTGCCGATCTGGAAGAGACCGGTGTGGGTGTGACTCACAGCCCCAGATCCGTCACGGCACCGTGACTGGCGTCGCTGGTCAGCTTGGCATACTTCGCCAGCACACCGCGGGTGTAGCGTGGCTTTGGCTGCTTCCACTTGGCCAAACGGGACTTCAGCTCCTTGGCAGGGATGCCGAGGGTGATGCTGCGCTTCTCTGCGTCGATGGTGATTGGGTCACCATTCTTGATGACGGCGATCGGGCCACCGACAAAGGCCTCTGGCGTCACATGGCCGACGACGAAGCCGTGGCTGCCGCCGCTGAAGCGTCCGTCCGTGATGAAAGCGACATCTTTGCCCAAACCCTTGCCCATGATGGCGGAGGTGGGTGAAAGCATCTCACGCATGCCGGGGCCGCCTTTGGGGCCTTCCATGCGCACGACGATGACGTGGCCCTTTTTGACTTTGTCGTTCAAAATGGCCTGTAGCGCGGTCTCTTCGGACTCGAACACGATGGCCTTGCCGCTGAAGCTGAGGCCTTCTTTGCCAGAAATCTTGCCCACAGCGCCTTCGGGGCAGAATTGCCTTTGAAGATGACGAGGTGGCTGTCCTTCTTGATCGGATCGCTCAGCGGACGAACGATGGTCTGACTCTTCGGCCAGAAGATCTTGGAGTTCTTCATGTTCTCCTTCATCGTCTTGCCAGTGACGGTCAGGCAGTCGCCGTGCATGAGGCCTTCGTTCACCAGGATGCGGATCAGCGGGACGGTGCCGCCGATTTTGACCAGGTCGTTCATGAAGTATTTCCCGCTGGGCTTCACATCGGCCAGCACCGGCGTTTTTTTGCCGATGCGGACGAAGTCCTCGATGCCGAGCTTCACGCCCGCGCTGTGCGCCATGGCGATGAGGTGCAAAACGGCGTTTGTGGAGCCACCGAGCGTAATGATGAGCGTGATGGCATTTTCAAAGGCCTCCTTCGTCATGATGTCGCGGGGCGTGATGCCCTTCTTGATCATGTTCATCACCGCCGCGCCAGCGTCGAAGCAGTCGATAAGCTTTTCGTTGCTCACAGCCGCCTGGGCACCGCTGTTTGGAAGGCTCATGCCGAGTGCCTCGATGGCGCTGGCCATCGTATTGGCCGTGTACATGCCGCCACAGCTTCCTTCACCAGGGATGGAGTGCTGCTCGATGTCGATGAGCTCCTTGTCGCTGATGAGGCAGTTCGCATGCTTGCCCACGGCTTCAAAGACGGTGACGATGTCTGCGTCCTTTTTCTCTGCGCCGACACAGCCAGGGAGAATGGTGCCGCCATAAACAAACACGCTGGGGCGATTCAGTCGTGCCATGGCCATGATGCAGCCCGGCATGTTTTTGTCACAACCACCGATAGCGACGAAGCCGTCCAGGCCTTCGCAGCCGACGACGGTTTCGATCGAGTCGGCGATGACTTCGCGGGAGACGAGCGAGTATTTCATGCCCTCCGTGCCCATCGAGATGCCGTCGGAGATGGTGATGGTGTTGAAGATCACGCTCTTGCCACCAGCGGCGTCCACGCCCTTCGCGGACTCTTTGGCGAGGCGGTCGATATGCATGTTGCACGGCGTCACCATGCTCCAGGTGCTGGCGATGCCGATCTGCGACTTCTTGAAGTCCTCCCGCTTGAAGCCTACCGCGTGCAGCATCGCGCGGCTGGCGGCACGTTCTGCCCCATCGACGACGATGGCGCTGTGTTTGCGATGAAGGGATGATGTGGAGGCGGCTTTCTTGGGCATAGCGGTGGGAAAAGGGGCCACCAGTGTGGCGCGGAGAGGCATGGATGCAAGGTGAGGCTGATCCACGGAATACACGGAACACACGGAAAGCTTTGCGCGTATAGGATTTCGTTATGCGACTTTATCCAAATGTCCTTTTCGCCTCATTGATCCTGACTGGGTGTGTCATCCCATGTCCAAGTGTTTCGACAGTGGCGACCGGCTGTGGCGGCACAGTAGTGGATGCTTGTTCAGCGACACCGGTCCCAAATGCGGTTGTGCAGATTTCACATACGAGGCGGGTTTTTAGCGAGGGGCAGCCCCCGCCAGTTACGCAGGTCCAAACGGTCCGAACTGGAAACGACGGTCAATTCAGATTGCCTCCGACTCGGCAGTATCACTGGGGTTATTTGTTCGGCGTAGCACTGAATTACCGACTGCCATATCCAAGGCGATTTGATCCTGATAGGCCGTTGAAAGTGGAAGCTAGCCACCCTGACTTCCAAAGCGCAGTTTGGAATGCTTCCCTCAGGAAAACAGGTTTCAATGCCATCGAACCCGTTCCGGCCGATAACTTCGTGATCAAAATGTCGCCGAAACCATCTAGCTCGTCCTCCCGATGAAAAACTTCATCCTTCCGTGTATTCTGTGTCTTCCGTGGTCGTTCCTCAGGGCCTTGGATTTCCCCTCCACGCCGCCCGTGGAGCCGCAAAAGGCCGCGAAGACCTTCCATGTGCTCGATGGCTTCGAGATGCAGCTCATCGCCGCAGAGCCGCTCGTCACCGATCCTGTCGCCATCACCTACGATGCCGATGGCCGCGCCTACGTGTGCGAGATGAATGACTACCCCTACACTGACAAGGCCGCGCACAAGCCTGCCCAAGAAAACCCCACCGATGCGCACATCGGCAAAGTCCGCCTGCTCACCGACACCGATGGCGACGGCACCTTCGACAAGGCCACCGTCTTCGCCGAGGGCCTCTCGTGGCCCACCGGCACCGCGTGCTGGAAAGGTGGCATCTTCGTCACCGCCACGCCGGATGTTTGGTATCTGAAGGACACGAATGACGACGGCGTGGCCGATGTGCGGCAGAAAGTCTTCACCGGCTTCAAAAAGCTCAACGTGCAGGCCGTCATGAACAACCCCATCTGGGGCCTCGACCACCGCATCTACATCGCCGGTGGCAGCAATGGCGGCGAAATCCAGCGCGTGCCCGGCAGCGAGAGCGTCATGCCGATTCCAAAAGACTTCAAACCTCTGCCCATCAAGCGAAACGACTTCTCCTTCGACCCCAGCACCGGCGATGTGCGCCTTGAAAGCGGCGGCGCACGCTTTGGCCAGACTTTTGATGATTGGGGCAACCGCTTCCTCTGCAACATCCGCAATCCCTGCCAGCACGTCGTTCTGCCGTATCGCTACCTCGCACGAAATCCGTACCTCGTCGTCCCCAGCGCCCTCAACGACTGCGCCGAGGCCGGAGACCAGCTCCCCGTCTGGCGAACCAGCCCGCCCGAGCCCTGGCGCGAGTTCCGCGCGAAGCGCTGGGTGCAGGAAGGCAGCCACCTGCCAAAAAGCGAGCTCGTCGGTGCCGGCGTTGTCACGTCATCGAGCGGCATCACCGTCTATCGCGGCGATGCGTATCCGAAAGAGTATCGCGACTTCGCCTTCGTCGCCGATGTGGCTGGAAACTTGCTCTACCGCATGAAGCTCGTGCCCGACGGCGTCACCTTCAAAGCCGTGCAGGTCGATGGAACGAAGAACTTCTGCACCAGCGACGACCTCTGGTTCCGCCCCGTGAATTTCGTCAACGCCCCCGACGGCTGCCTCCACGTCTGCGACATGTACCGCGAAGTGATTGAGCACCCCTGGAGCATCCCCGACGACATCCACGCCGCCGTCGATCTCCTCCGCGGCAAAGACAAAGGCCGCATCTGGCGCTTAGCGCCGAAGGCATGGCAAAGGGCAGAGGGCAAAGAGCGAAGAGTCAGAATCTCCGATGCGAGCACCCAAGATCTCGTCGCCCTCCTCGATCACCCCAATGCCTGGCACCGCGAAACCGCCCAGCGCTTGCTCTTCGAGCGCCAGGACCAAGCCGCCGTGGAACCGCTGCGGGGGCTGGTGAAGAGCGGGAAGACGGCGCAGGGGAGAATCTGTGGACTGTGGTCATTAGATGCCCAAGGATTTTTGGTTCGTTTGATTCGAAGCGCTTCGACGAGATTCAGGACTCTGGCGGTTACATGTCCGATGAGAATAGCATCAAAGGCTTGAAGTTGCTTGAATCGCTTGGTGTGCACCTTGAGGGCTATGGTTTGCTGCAAACAGCCATTCAAGACGCAAGCCCGTATGTTCGACGTGAAGCCTTACGAATCCGTCCGCAGGCGTTACTCGGCGAAATCAGCTCTGAACACATCTTCGAGTTGCGCCCCGAAGCTGCTCAACTGCTGAGTGACACTGATTTGACGGTCGCCATCGAAGCCATTCACCTTCATGCTTTTGTTTCCAGCCCTGCCTCATTGGATGTGATAGGCGATTTGTGTGTTAAGCATCAATACGAGCCGCATCTTCTCCGAGCTGCCTTGCTGGCAAACGGTTCTTTCCCTGGCCCGCAAATGGCGAAAGCCGTTTTGTCGCAGAATTTTGACACCTCACTCCCGCTACAAGACTTTGCGAGTGAGTGCATGAAGATGCTTGGCAGGCGGTGCAAAGACGTTCCCGTTAATGATGCTCCATTCTATGCTGCTCAAGCCCTGCAAAGCAGGAAGAGTATTGATTCCATCACCGTCAGGCTCATGGCTGATTTGGGGGCAGAGTTGCGGAAATCGGGCGTTTCACTGCAAGACTTCGTCTTTGAGCATTTCCACGACGATAGGAACAAAATTTGGAGACAGGAATTGATAGACAGTGTGTTGAACACCTTGGCTAATTCAAAAGCCGCACCCTCGGATCGTATCAACGCCATCAGGCTTTTGCCAGACACTGGCGGCTCAGCCGAGGCCGCCCGTCTGTCTCTGGCGTCTCTTTTGACTCCCAACAACGATCCGACCACTATCACAACCGCCCTCGAAGCCCTTGGCGCTTACTGGGAACCCGTCGTGGCGGATGCGATCATCGAAGCCTGGCCGACCCTGACCCCTCCGCTCCGGGAAAAGGCTGTAACTCAACTGCTCATGCGTGCGGATCACGTCAGCAAGCTGCTCGATGCCATTGAGAACAAAACAATTCTACCCAGCCAAATCACCGCAGCAGCAAAAGCTACACTTGGAAGGCAGAAACTCCCATATCTCAAGGAACGCATCGCGAAGCTCATCGGCGATGGCTCGTCGGCGAACCGGAAGGAGGTCATCGACAAGTATGCTTCCGTGATGACGATGGCCGGAGACGCCGCCCGCGGTGCCAAAATCTACGAAACGGCCTGCATGGTCTGCCACAAGTTCGCGGACAAGGGCAACGACGTCGGGCCGCACCTCGGCACGATCAAGGCGTGGACCGCCGATCAGCTCGTCACGAACATCCTCGACCCGAATCGCGAGGTCTCGCCGAACTTCGCGCTCTACCTCGTCGAGACGAACGACGGTCGCACCCTCAGCGGCCTCATCACCAGCGAGACCGCCGGCAATCTCACCCTCAAACGTGCCGATGGCGGCACGGACACCGTCCTGCGCAGCGAAATTAAGACCCTCACCAGTCCCGGCATCTCCCTGATGCCCGAGGGGCTGGAAGCCGCCATCACCCCACAGCAGATGGCGGATTTGATCGCTTTTCTAAAGCAGCCCTGACACGGTTGCTTCTATTAAGGCGTATCTTTCCCAGGCTTGGACTCATAGATTTTTTTCTGGCAGGGACGGCACCTCGTGGCCGAGATGCTGCCGCAGGGATGCGCGGCAGTCTCCGCAGAGGTTCAGCGTCTTGGCGTCATGTTCGGCGAGCGACTGGGGATAGGAACGTGGGCAGGATGGATCAATGGGCCGCGCAGCTCCCAGAAGAGTGCCCACGCTGGAGAGCATTTGCTTGAGCAGCCGATCCGATAGCCGATTCGCATCGGGTGGCTCTCCTTGAAACTCCGCCACAAAGCGAGCGCACGAATTGACCGCGCAAAGTGGAGGCCCCACCGAGGCTCCAAAGCAGTAATTGCTGTCACCGATGTAGAGATCGACATGCGTGACAGCCAGCCAGATGACTTGGTCACTCTTCATCTGACGCGCATGTCCTGCAATGGTGTCCAAAAGAATGCCCGCATCCCATTGCTCGTCATACTTGGACTCTGCGAGCTGGCGGCGGTTGCGGCGGAAGTTTTCTAGTTCCTCGGCGGACCTCGTCTCGCGAATGATCGCTTCGACGAGGTTCACGACATCGAGATCGGTCGGTTCATAGGTGCGTATTCCCTTTGCTTTCGCAAACTGGCGCAGCTGTGGGTCATCCCACTTCACGTCCTTACGTAGGCTCATCGCCCATCGGTGAAAGGCACTGCGGTGTGCCTTTGGCAAGGCCATCTTCTCCTCCAAAATCATCACGGGTAGGCCCAAGGTATTTTGCAGGCCTCTACCGCAGCGGTTCAGTAGCCAAGTGGGCGGATTGCCCAGAGGGATGATACACACCGTTTTGCCTTGGGATGCTTCGATTTTAAAAAACGGCAGTTTTTCAGGCTCGGCCTCTTTCAGCCAGACGCGTGCTTTCTCTTTGACCTCCATGTCCTCGGCACGTTGCCAAGCAGAGCGTGCCCACCTCGCGGCCTTGTCCGTCTGTCCCACTGCGACGAGTGTGTCTGCATAGCCTAAGTAGTGCTCCAGTGTCCAGGGCGACAGCCTCAGTGCCTCCTCATACATTTTGAGTGATCGCTCATTGTCTCCCTCCTCATGAAGCCGTCCAGCGGCACGAAAGACGATGCCGGATTGATGGGCCGCTTGAATATTATCGCCGCTGCGGGCCATTTTGAGGATCGCTTCTGCATCTTGGAGCAGAGTCTCTGTCGAGGCTTTTCTCTCCTCGGCGACAAGGCTCATGGATAGAAGGCAGGAGCCTACAGCAGTCAAAAAATGACGAGTGAATTTCATCATGCACAAGCATGCCATAGCCAGGAGAGCATTGTCACGTTCAAAATCCGAGCGCCGCCGTGAGAAGTGTCTGCTCCGTGCCGTTCTCCGCTGTGCATGAAAGCCTCACTTGCTGCCTTCCTTCCACTCTTCGTTCTCCTTGCTCACGCTGCTGCGCAGGTGCCCAAAGCTCCCGCTAAATCCAAAGCCCCGGCGGTGCCGGTGGATGCTCAGTGGCATGATGTGACGACTTGGGGCGTCGAGGGACGTGGCTGGGCCGATCAGGAGCGGAAGCGCTGGTTTGACCGATTCCCCGCCAAGGCAGAAAAAACCGTCACACCGGCCGTGTGGGGCCTCAGCCGTGACAGCGCAGGCATGATGGTGCGCTTCAAAACCGATGCGAAGGCCATCTACTGCCGCTACGACCTCGCAAAGCCGAATCTGGCACTCCCCGCTATGCCAGCGACGGGTGCGAGCGGGCTGGATCTCTATGCTCGTGACGAAAAAGGCCAGTGGCGCTGGGTCGCCTGCCCGAAGCCGGATAAGCAGCATGTGGAAGCCGTCATGATCAGCGATCTGGCCCCCGGCGAGCATGAATTCGCCGCCTACCTGCCCCTCTACAATGGCATCGAGAAACTGGAGATCGGTGTGCCGAAGGACGCCCACTTTGCCGGCCAGGCACCGCGTGAAAAGCCCATCGTCTTCTACGGCACCTCCATCACCCATGGAGCGAATGCCTCACGCCCAGGTATGGTGCACACAGCCATCCTCGGTCGCCGTCTGGATCATCCGGTGCTGAACATCGGCTTCTCCGGCAATGGCCGCATGGATGCAGCTGTGGGTGACCTCATCAATGAACTCGATGCCGCCGCTATCGTCATCGACTGCCTGCCAAATATGCAGCCTGCGGACGTGGTGGCCAAATGCGTGCCCCTGGTGAAGCAACTCCGCGCCAAACACGCCACCACGCCGATCATTCTCGTAGAAGACCGCCGCTTCACGAACTCGTGGATCACCCCCGGCAAAGCCAAGTTCCATGACGACAATCACGCCGCGCTGAAAAAGGCCTACGAGCAGCTCCAGGCCGAAAAAGTGCCACACCTCAGCTACATCAGCGGCGATGCCCTCTACGGCACCGATGCAGAGGGTGCCAACGATGCCTCCCACGCCACCGATCTCGGCTTCATGCGCCAAGCGGATGCCTTCGAGCCCGCGCTGCGTGCTGCTCTGAAAAAATGATCACCATGTTGCTGCGCCTCTTTGGGATCTTCTTTTGTGCTGTCTCGGCTGCTTTGGCCGAGCTGCCAGACATCCGCACGGTGGCAGCAGATTTGGTCGTGCCAGAGATGCGTGATGGAGTGCCCGCTGCGGGTCAGAGAGTGCGGCACTGGCTTGCGGGTCGAGAAAAATCGCCTGTGTATCATGTACTGTATCTGCCGCCAGAGTGGAAGGCGGGCTCCAAGTGGCCCGTGATCGTCGAGTGGGCCGGAAATGGCGGTTACACGAACAAGTATGGCGATGTCAGCTCGGGCCGCCCAGAGGGTAGCTACCTTGGCTACGGCCTGAGCGGTGGCACGGGCTGCATCTGGCTGTGCATCCCGTATCTGAATGCCGCAGGCGATGATCTGGCCCTGAAGTGGTGGGGCGATGCACCCACGTATGATGCCCAGCCCACGCTCAACTATGCCCGTGAGGCCGTGGCGGCCATTTGCCGAGATTTCAGCGGCGATGCGCAGCGGGTGCTGCTGTGCGGTTTCTCACGCGGAGCGATCGCCTGCGGCTTTCTGGGGCTGCATGATGATGAAACTGCGGCGCAGTGGTCTGGGTTCTTCGCCTACAGTCATTTCGATGGTGTGCGGCCATGGCCGTATGCAGGATCAGATCGTGATTCAGCCCTGAAGCGCCTCCAGCGGCTCCGTGGACGACCTGTATTCATCTGCGGTGAGGGTGAAAATGCCGCTCAAACAGAAAGCTACCTGCGCCCGCTCCTGCCCACGGCTGATTTGACCTTCCTCTGCACCGGCTTTCGCAATCACAACGACGCCTGGACCCTACGCCCCTCTCCTGCACGAGAAAAAGCCCGCGACTGGCTCCAGCGTGTGCTGAAGCAGTGAACTGTGGCCTGTGTCTGCGGCAATGTGTTTTGCGTGACGCAGTTTGGGGATTTTAAACCCAATGCCGCTAAGCAAAAAAGCGAAGAGGGGCGAAAAGAGTGCTGTACAACTGAGTAGCTGAGTCAACTAGCGGTAGATGGTAAAGCCATCCAGCCCACCGCGATACGAACATCATCTCTCTGCACGCATCCGCAAAAAACTCGGCGTCGAGCAGTTGCCCGAGGAACTGCGGGCAGAGCCAACGCACCAAGGGCCGCGACGCAAACTTCTCGGTTGGCAACTCATCGCCGGCATGGTCGCCCAAAGTCTGCACGCTTGCGGCAGCCTACAGCAGATCATCGGTCGTTATTTTGCTGTGCGCATCAGGCTCCGCGGCGCTAAGCCAGCGTCGTTTGAAGATATCCACCCAAGCTTTCGATGCCTGCATGCGCCACTCCCTGGTGCCGCTAGCCTGTGAGCAGCGGCATCCAGCGTGTTTTTTCGCCGGGCTGCGCTTGGTCGGCATCGACGGTGGGCAGTGGAACCTGCTTAACACCGTGCAGATCAACGCCCAAGTGCCCAAAAGCCGCAGTCGTCGTGCGCAGGCAGCCTTTGCCAAGCTCTCCATGAGCACGCTGGTCGAGCTCGGCACCCATGCACCGCTGGCCGTATCGATGTCACTGGGTGCGCTCAATGAGAAATCGCTGGCCGATCCGTTGCTCGCCGCGCTACCAGGCTCGCAGCCTGCTCATCGCCGACCGCTATTACGGGCAGGCTCCGATGCTCAAAGAACTGCAAAAACATTCGCAGCGCACGCAGAGTCACTTTTGGTCCGCGTGCGGCAAAAGCTCTCCGTGCGAGTGCAAAGCGTGCATGCCGATGGCAGTGCGGAGGTGGTGGTGAGTCTGCGCGAGCGTGAGAGCCCATGCGCAGACTCGTCAACAACAGCTCCGTCCAAAGCTGACGAGAAGCAGACACCCGAGGCGAACAAAGCGCGGGGCCGCCCGCGCAAACATCCGCCGATGCGCCAGAGCGAGTTGCCAGTGCGCGAGATCGTGGGGCGAGTGCGCAACGCCGCTGGAGAGTGGGTGAAGGTGCGGCTGTGGACGAGCCTGAGCGTGCAGCAGGGCAGTGCGCGTGAGTTGTTGACGTTGTATGCGAAGCGCTGGGAACAGGAAGTCTTTACAAAGAACTCAAGCTCGTGCTTCACGGAGGGCATTTGCTCAGCGCACAACGCACTGAGACAGCACAGCAAGAACTCGCCGCGCTCCTCATCGCCAGCTCACTGGTGGCTGAGGAGCGACTAGCCTGCGCACAGAGCAGTGAGGATGAAGAAGTCCGGCAGGCAGGAGCGCTGCGCATCAGCATGAGCCACTGTTTGGAGCACACCGTAGCGCTGCTACTGGTGCTGGAGGCAGCGCAGGGCCTCATGGACGAGGCGGCACAAGGAGTGCTGGTGCGCCGAGCGCGAGAGCAAATCGCCCAAGCCGCGTTGCCAGCGCGACGAAGACGTAGTTGCCAGCGCAAGGTGCGACAGCCCGTGAGCAAATGGCCACGCCTGCTCTCGACCTCTTCTCTCCAAGCCAGCGACGATCTCATCATCGACCCTTTTGCTTAGCGGCATTGCGTTTAGACCGGTTCTCAAAAAGCCTGTCGCATTCCCGGCGGCGGGGTAGCCCCGCTGGCGGCGTCATTCGCTCCGCAGCCATGGTTCCAATGGCCTTGTCGCTCTTTCCTTGCCATCGGAGCCACCGCGCTCGCCGGTTGATTGCGACATTCTTTTCGAGAATCGGTCTAGCTCACTAGCTCCAGTCCGGTGCGCTCGGCAGCGGTGAGGTAGCAGCCGGGATCACTGCCCCAGAGGCCGCCGTGCTCGCCGTAGGCTGCGCGGGTGCGGAAGCCGCCACCGCAGATGCTGAACCAGCGGCAGTCGGCGCAGGGGCCGCTCATGCGGGATTGGCGTTCGCTCTGGGAGAGGCGGCCGATGCTGCGGATGTCGCGTAGGGTTTCGGCACTGGCTTCATTTTGCTCCTCCCAGATCTGGGAGAAGGGCATGCGCTTCACATTGCCGAGGGTGATGTCTTGCCAGAACTGGTCGGGGTGTACATTGCCCTGGGTGTCGATGTTTGCGATGCCGCGGCCGCTGCTGTTGGCACCGCCACCATTCCAGGAGAGCAGGCGGCGGGCTTCTTCCAGGTTCGGGTGGTTTTCCCGCTCCATGCGCAGGAGCAGGTAGGCACCATCTGCGGGGCCGGCCACGGTGAGGAGCTCACGGGTCACGCCCTGGGCGTGCCAGGCCTCCGTGCGGGCGATGAGCGTGTCTAGGGCGTATCGCGACTCCTCCGGTGTGAGCACTTGTAGGGAGGTGCCACGCCCAGCGGGCACCAGGTGGTAAAAGCACACGCGCTGGATTTGCTCCTGCTCGATGAAGTCGAGGATTTGCTCGATGTTCTGCACGTTGTGGCGGGTCAGGGTGAGGCGTAGGCCGGTTTTCTGGCCTACTTCATGGCAATTGCGGAAGCCACGCACCGCGCCGTCGAAGGCACCTTCTTTGCGGCGGAACTCGTCATGCACCGCGCCGATGCCATCGAGCGAGATGCCGACGTAGGCGACGTTTGCAGCCTTCAGCAGTGCGGCTTTTTCTGGGGTGATGAGGGTGCCGTTGGTGGAGATGGTCAGTTTCAGGCCGCCAGCGCTGGCTTTTTGCACGACGTCGAAAAAGTGCGGGTGGATGAGCGGCTCCCCGCCACTGAGGAGCAGGGAGGGTACTTGATAGGCGGAGAGATCGTCGATGACGGTCTCCATTTCCGGCCAGGTGAGCTCGCCAGGATAGTTTTGCGCGTTGGAGTCGGAGTAGCAGTGCACGCAGCGCAGATTGCAGGTGCGGGTGATGTTCCAGACGGTGATGGGGCGCCGCGTGCTGGCGGTATGGCCGCTGGGGTGGCCAGGGTGCTTGCCGGTGCCGTAGCGGAGGGCGTCGGCAGGCTGGGCTGTGCCGGTCCAGAGTTTGGTGATATTGATCATGATGCGAGGGTGGGTGGAATGGTGGGGTGTGTTGGTGAGGAGGAAAGGGATCGGGCAGTACCGCTGCCGGGCTGGTAGAGGCAGGCGGGGTCTTCGGCGAAAGGATCACCCGTGAGGCCATAGGCGCGGGCGCGGGAGCCGCCGCACACACTGCGAAACTCACAGCGACCGCATTTGCCGCCGAGGGCGTCATTATCCCGCAGTGAGACAAAGAGCGGGTGCCTGCGGTAAATGTCCGCTGGGTGCTCACTGCGCACATTGCCGCAGTCAAAGGGCAGAAAGCCGCTCGGTGATACGACTCCGGTGTGGGAGATGAACATGACGCCGCGTCCATCACGGATACCGAGCGGTGAGCGCATGCCAGGGCGCTGCTTGCCGGTGGTGGCACCCATTTTCTGGATGACTACACGGCGGAAGTGGTGCCCCTCGGTCGTTTTGATGGCAAAGGGTGCCTTTCCGACGAGTGCGGCCATGTCCTGGAAAACGCGCTCGATGTCGGCTGCGTCTGGCAGATCTGCGGCACCCGCACGACCGGTCGGCACCAGCAAAAACACGCTCCACATGGCCGGCTTCAGCTAAAACATGAGCTGCTTAAAGGCCTCGTACTCATGTAGATTGCCACGGGTGAGCGTGGTATTGATCTGCACGCTCAGACCTGCTGCATGCGCACAATGCACCGCTGCGATGGTGCGTATGAACGTGCCTGGGATGCCGCGGAAGGCATCATGCGTGCCGCGTGTGGCTCCATCGAGGCTCAGAGAGATGCGCTCGACGCCGGCAGCTTTGATTTGGTTAAAATCAGTATGCAGCAGCCGCTCGGTGGCGGATGGGCTGAGTCCGACATGCAGGCCCGCAGCGCTGGCCTCACGCACCAGATCGAGGCAGTCGCGGCGCATGAGCGGATCACCGCCTGTGAGAATGAGCATGGGAGGCCTCAGCTCGGCGAGCTGCTGGATGAGGCGGCTCGCCTCCGCACCATCTAGCTCATCTGGGTGGCGCTGTGCCTGTGCCTCTGCGCGGCAGTGGCGGCAGGCGAGGGCGCAGGAGCGTGTGATCTCCCAGAAGACGAGAAAGGGCCTCACATCGAAGCCATCATAACCCATCGAGTCCACACGGGACCACTCGGGATTCGTCAGAGCTGCATTCATGGTGTTGAAGTACGGGAGGATGGTGCCGGAACGCGGTCACACGCTGGGCAAGGCTGCGCCGATCTTGCGGCGCTCAGCTGCATCAGGATTTTAAAATGGTGGCAAAGTCCTTGTCCGTGAATGCCTGCATCGTCTCCGTGCGCACGTTGCCGCGAGAGGCCAGCTCGGCCAGCAGATGGAGGATCTGGTGCTCACTTTCGGCTTTGAGGATGAGGACGCCGTCGTAGCGGCCCAGGGTCCAGAATTGGCCTTCGACAGTGACGCCAGATTTCGCCGCTAGCTCATCAAAGGCATGAGCGCGGGAAGGGGACTCTTTGAGATGAAGAGAGCCTTTTTCAGTGAAGGAGAGCAGAGCGATGTAGCGGGCCATGGGCAGTAGTTGGGGTTTGTGTAAGCCCATAACGCCGCATCTGTGCCCCAGCGCCGTCCTGCCTTGGCATAGCCTGTGCGGTTCTTGAGCTAGACGGCCTGCTGCATCCCGCTGGGCATCTCTCACCCTTCTTTTTCCAGTGTGTAGGCCACGCCGAGTGGTTTGAGCGCTGCATCCAGCTGCGCGAGAGTCCAGCCGCGTGGGTCAGCTTTTTTTGCGTCCGCTTTCAGCTCATGAAAATGGATGGTGAGCTCACCTTTCGCTTTATCGGTCGTTTCTAGCCAGACGATGTCTTTCCACGCGGCGAAGGCGGCATCGACTTCGGACGCATGCGCGGCGTAGGTGGGCATTTTGAGCTTCAAAGTGGCCAAATAGGGCTGTCCATGCAGTGGGATGGCCTCACGCACGGCCTGGGCGATCTGGTGCTCTGTGAGCCGCTGCGCATCGTAGGTGACGTTCGCGTAGGCGTCGATGAGCTGGATCACGGTGGCGTCCTCCACGCCTTTGGTCTCTGTGATGGACTGCTGCACCATGTACACGCAGCTACCGCACTCGACCCCGGTGACATAAAAAGTACGCGTCACCGGCTGTGCGGCGTGGAGAGCCGTGTGGAGCAGGGTCAGGAGGCAGAGGAGTCGGCACATAGAGCGACATTCATACGCTCAGAGATTGCCAGTCGATCAAAGACCGCATAGCCTCGCGAGCATGGCCGAAAACTCCCGTGGCTCGATCTTCAGCTCCATCACACCGCAGCAAGTGCTGGCGATCCTGACGCTGATCAGCAGCACCGTGCTGCTCCAGTTTGAGCCGCTCCAGTCGCGGCGGGAGATGGATCGCGCCACCGCAGCCTCCACACCGGCGGATGATCATAAATTCCCCGCCTCGCATCTGGAGGACCCGCTCACGGCAATCAAGGCGCAGACGGTGAAGCACCCAGACGATGCCACCTTTGACCCGAAGCAGCACGTGAAGGCCCACACGCACTGGGGCTTCTTCATCGATCTGAAGGAGCGCATCTCCGCAGCCAGTCCGAATAGGCCCATGCAGCTCATCCTCGCCTACGTGCGCAGCGGTTGGGACATGCCCTCACGCGAGCAGCGTGAGCGTGGCCGACTGGCGGTGGTGTCTGCCCTGGCCTCCAGTGGCTATGTGCCAGAGGCCGAGCGGGCGATGGAGGTGCTGCGCCTCGCACCACCGACGGAGAAAATGATCACCGCAGGCCTCACCGCGCCGTGGGAACTGGGTAGCGACACGCATGATGTGCCCTTTGAGTGGTTCAAGCCCGTGCGCAACGGCACCTCCATCCTCCCACCTGCTGCCAATGGCGTGTGCGTGCTATGGCTGGACTCCACCGCCTTCACCAGCCCGCGCAATCCAGGTGCGCCGCTCAATTACCTGCGCCGCATGCTCCATGCCGTGCTCACGGGCCATCCGCGACCGCTGGCGAAGGCCGAGAGCGCAGAGGTGAATCCGAAGCGCATCGAGATCGCTGTGCTGGGGCCCAATAGCAGCGACAAACTGTCCACCTTCCTCAAGGAAGCCTATCTGCTCGACGATCAGCAGCAAAAGGGCCCCGTCGCACTCACTGAGCGACTCTGGCCGCATCCCGTGCGCATGTTTTCACCCTATGCCACAGCCTCTGCGGCGGGCCTCCTGCGCACGGCAGAAATCCCGCGCTTACGAGACAGCACCGCCGCCCAGGATGAGCAGCGCATCACCTCGCTCATGAGCAATGCACTCGCAGCGCATGAGCAGGCGGACTCCTTTCTGCGCATCCCGCTGGGGGATGATTATGTCGCCCAGGCCCTCGTCGATGAGCTCACGCGGCGCGGAGTCGATCTCTCACCTGCCGACTCGGCCAAGAGCGATCTGAAGAAAGGCGACATCGTGCTCATCTCTGAATACGACACCGGTTACGGCCGTGAGCTGCCCCTGAGCTTCCTCGCCGCCACATCGGGCAAGCTCGGTGGCAATGCGCTCAATCAACCTGGTGGCCGCTGGCACTGGACCAGCTTCACACGCGGCCTGGATGGCCGATTCAGCGCCGCAGCGGATGCCCCATCGGATAAAACCAGCGCCAGCGCTAGCAAGAGTGATGCACGCTCTGCCGCTGCAGCCGCCGAGGAGCCGCGTGGCATCCAGCAGCTCGATGCGCTGCGCCGACTCGCCTCCCAGCTCGAAGAACTCCACCGCGAGCGTCAGCGCCAGAATCTGCCCGGCATCGTCGCCATAGGCGTTCTCGGCGGGGATGTGTATGACAAGCTGGTCATCCTCCGCGCATTGAAGCCGCATCTGCCAGAGTCGCTGTTTTTCACCAACAATCTCGATACCTGGCTCTGGGAGCATGCGGAGCTGCCCTCCACGCGCAATCTCATCGTCGCCTCGCCCTTTGATCTGCGTCTGGGCGAGCGCTGGCAGGCGGGGAAGCCGCCCTTCCGCGATAGTTACCAGACCGCCGTCTATGCAGGCACACTCGCCGCCACACTCGGCAAGCAAGCACCCGAGTTCATCCAGCAAATCGCCCTGCTCGATGAAGACAGCAGCGTGCAGATGCAGCAGCGTATGCAAAGCGTGCGTCTCTTTGAAATCGGCCGCGAGCAGCCAGTGGATCTCTCCCTCCCGCCACCCGTCTTTGGGGATACTCGGCTCGATGATCCGCGGCAGCGCCTCCATCCAGATGCGAGCGCCGTCGTGCCGTTCTGGAGCCGTGTGGAGGCTGCGGGCTTCTTTTGGTATCTCGTGGCGCTGGTGAGCATCAGCTTCCTCATCTGGCTGATTCTCAGCAACATCCCCGCGCTGCGCCTCATGGCCGGTGAGCGACTCGCCAGCCTAGAGCAGACGCGGTTCCGCAGTTGGCTCAAATACCGCCTCTACGAGATCGTGCTCAATCCTGTGTGGGCACCGCTCATCCTCACAGGGGCCATTTTACTCGGCTACCGGCTGTGGACAAAGCAGCGCATGGGTGGTGAGCCCCTCTCACACATGGAGGGAGTGAGCTCCTGGCCGTTTCTCATGCTGAATCTCGCCGCCGTGGGCATTTCGCTCTATTTGATCCTCAAAGCGCTCGGCATCATCTGGCACGGAGAAGGCAGGCTGAAGCGAAAATACTTCCCGCATGAGCCAAACGAGCAAGTAGGCAAAAAACCGCCCCAAACACTGCTCCAGCGTGCCAAACGGCTCGCAGAGGGCCTCGTGCTCTTCTGGAACATCCCGAATATCGTGCGCAGCTCTGGCCGCGATGCGAATTTCGCCTTTGAAGACCGCAAAGGCGTCAATCCCGCGCTGCTCTGGTCCGCCTTCCGTCAGAGTAGCCGCATGCCCTGCCGTCTGCTGCGAGCTGCGGCCATCACCGCCGTGATCTGCTGGGGCATGATGGAGCTGCGCCGCATCTACCCGCTGCCACCCATGCCCGTGCGTGGCGCAGAGACTCGTGCGCTGTGTGAGGGGCTAGAGTTCTGGAGCGCGGCAGCCTTCATCTGGCTGGGCATGCTCGTCTTTGACACGCTGTGGCTGAATCGCATCTTCATCCACTGGATCAGGCGCGGCAAAAGCGACTGGCCAGATGCTCAACTAGCCCCGCATCTCAAACAGGGCTCTATGAGCGATCAGGTGTGTGATTTCCTCGATCTACGCATGGTCATGGACTGGACGCGTGATCTCGGGCGGCTCACAGCGCTGCCCTTTTATGTCCTAGCTATCCTGCTGCTGGCGCGGCTGGATTTCTTTGATGTGTGGCAGGTGCCGATCCATCTCGGAGCGGCTTTTGTACTCACCCTCTCCCTCGTCTTCACCGGCGCATTCCCGCGTCCATATCGCCGCACAGCGCCTGCGTGAGAAGGCCATCAAAAATCTCGACCGCAGCTATTCACCGCTGGCGGAGAATCCCGCCGCCGCCCGCTTGCATACGGAGTATGAATCGCTCTCTGAGGGTGCTTTTATGCCCTTTGGCAAGCAACCCGTCATGGAGGCGCTGTATTGGCTCGTCAGTGCTCTGAGCGTCACTGGGCTGTGGCAGGTCTTTGCACAGTTCGTGGGCTAAGAGCACGTTATTATCGACGCATGAACCGGCTGTTGCCCTTTTTCCTCATCCCATCCCTCCTCACTGCCTCTGTCATCGAGACGGATCTACTCATCGTCGGTGGAGATGAGTCCGGCTGCGCTGCTGCGGTGCAGGCTGCGCGGCTCGGAGTGAAGCGCATCGTGCTGGTCAATGACATCGACTGGCTCGGCGGCCAATTTTGCACCCAGGGAATCGGCCCCGTCGATGAATGGACTATCGTAAATGGCAAACGCACCGAATTCCCAGCCACTGGAGCCTTCGCAGAAATCCTGGAGCGCATGCATGCGCATAACCGCGCCGTGTATGGACTCGCCCAGCCCGGCAATGGCTGGTGCGGTAGCAATACCATCGAGCCAAAAGCAGCAGCGCGGATCTTTGATGACTGGATCGCGCCCTATGCGGCCCAGATCACCGTCTTGAAGGGCTGGGAGCCCACGAAGGTACTGGTGGATGGCGGCCGTGTCACGGGCGTGACCTTTCATCGGCAACAAGAGCCCGAAATGACGGTGAAAGCGGCGCTCACGGCCGACTCGACCGACTGGGGAGACATCATCCGACTCAGTGGCGCAGCCTACATGGCCGGGCCGGATTTAAAGAGCCGCTTCAGAGAGCCCAGTGCCCCCGAGTCGCTCGATCCCGGCGGCGAGCAGGAGATGAATCCCATCTCCTGGTGCCCACTGCTACGAGAGGCCGGTCAGGACAGCACCATCCCACAGCCACTGCGCTATGATGCCTATTCCTTTGCCGACTGGCAGAAGGCCCCGCCCTGGGTGGACTGGGATGGCAGTGGCGGTATCTACAACATGGCCGGCTGGTGCATCTACACCCACCGGCGCATGATCGACCGCTATCACCATCACCTCGCACCCGGCACGGAGGCCGTCGTGCTGAACTGGCCCGCGCAGGACTATCCACTCAGCACACTGCCGCAGCATGTGGTGGATGCATTGGAGACAAACGAGCAAGGTGCCTCAAAGAAAAACATCGTCGCCATGTCGCCTGTACAGCGCCGCATTGTCTTTGAAGACGCGAAACAGGGTGCGCTAGAGTTCGTCTATTGGCTGCAAACCGCCGCGCATGATCGCGTAGGCGACTTCCCGCAGTCCTTCCGCTACATGCGCCTGGCAGAGGATTATGGCACCACTGACCACCTGCCGCCGAAACCCTACATCCGCGAGGGTCTGCGACTCGATGCGCTCTACATCCTGCGTGAGCAAGATGTGCGCACCGAGGTAGAAAAGCCGCTATGGGCCAAGTCGATGCCTTGCGACGGCGTGTTCGGCTACCAGTTCAATATGGACTTCCATCCCACGCGGCGAAAATATCGCAGCAGCGGCGATACCACGCAGCCCTGGCAGCCGAAATTCTTCGGCTCACGGAATTGGAACGCACACAGCGACCGCGCCATGTTCCCCCTGCGTGGACTCGTGCCGGTGAAGATGGATGGCCTGCTCGGGTGCTCGAAAAACATCGGCGTGACCAGCATGGTGCAGTCCTCGCTGCGGCTGCATGGTCAGATGATGCACATCGGCAGCGCTGTGGGCACCGTAGCGGCTCTGGCACTGAAAAATGGCCTCCAGCCGCGTCAGATCGCCCTTTCGCCAAAACTCGTCCGGGAGGTGCAGCGCACGCTTTTGCGCCATCAGACACTCATCTGGCCCTGGCACGATGTACGGCCCTCTGAGGCCCATTTCGAGGCCGCGAACCTGCTCACACTGGCGGGGATCTGGCGTGCGGATGCGGACAATGTCTTCTTCCGGCCGGATCAAGCCGTCACGCGTCGTGAGCTAGCGGCGGCACTCGTCCGATTGATCCGTGGCATGCCGGAGGCGCGTGAATGGCCCGTCATCGTGGACAAACCGCGCTTCAGCGATGTGCCCACCGATGCTCCAGATCGTGTGTTCATCGAAACGATGATGACCTGGGGCGATTTCGGCCCACCGCAGCCCACCTTCCAGCCAGATGCGCCCGTCAGTTGGTCCACGCTCGATCGCTGGCTCTCTGCGCTGACGCTACCCCGCTTCAAAACACTCACCCATGCCAAAGTACAGGCCTTTCCGCTCACGCGGGCAGAATGCGTCGATTTCCTCTATCGCTTCCTCCAGCAACAGGGCGAGAATTTGCCCACCAGCTACGGGATCGACCCAGACGACGCGATGCCGCTCGATGCGGATAACGACAAAGTGCCCGACCGCTTGCAGCCACCCACACCACGTCAGTGACCGGAGCGGCTGCGGTGCTCACTCGGCCGCCAACCGATCCATTTTTTGAAGGTATTGCTGAACACGAAGGGGTTCTGGTAGCCTACTTCATGCGAGATCGTCTCTACTTTGAGCGAGGTCGTGGAAAGCAGCTCGGCCGCCTTCCGCATGCGTAGCCAGGTGACGTGATGCATCGGCGTGCGACCCAGTGTTTTCCGGCACAGGCGGCGCAGATGCTCCGTGCTCACATGGGCCTGCTGGGCCAGCTCATCGAGCGTCCAGTCCTGGCCCACATTCGCCGCCACACGCTCCCAGATACGGTGTAGGCGGTCATCCACCTGCCAGGGCTGCGCAAAACGCTCCATGTAATGCTGAATGAGCTCCACCCAGTGAAACATGGCCGCAGGCTTCCCACCGCCACTCACCGCCGCTTCGTCAATGAGGCCAGAGATCGCATTCCACAGCGCTTTGCCATCGAATGGGGCCATCAGCGGCGAGCTGCTGCTGAGGATGGGCTTTTGCTGTGGCTGCTGCTCATAGCGCACCCAGCAGCAGCGCCAGTCCTTCCCCGGAACTGCATGGAAGGCATTCATCATGAAGTGCGGCAGCGCTACGGCCATGCCCGCACTGCATTTCCTCCACACACCATCCACCAGCACGCGTCCCTCGCCCTCCACACAGGCTAAAAAGTACAATCCACCCTGATGCATGCGCACAATGCGATAAGGAGCCCGCGCCGTCATCACCCCCGTATGCGCGATCCGGTGCTGCGAGAGCAAACCACACACCGGAGAGCCCCGTAGCCACGCCCGCGCATCACGCGCATTCGCCCGCACCACGCGGTAATCCGTGTCAGGCCCATGCGTGTGGGTTTCGGATAGCTCTTGGATGGCAGATCGGGCGTGCATGGAGTCGGGATTGATGTTTGATGACATACGACTTCAATCACGGCCTGGCCTCGCGACAAAGCCAAATCATCCATCAAAACTCCTACCTCCTAACTCACCATGCCCAATCCCTGGACCGGAATCGGTAACCCCTACACGAAGCAAGAAGTCGTCGATCGGCTCAAAGCCACCCTGGCCAAAGGTGAGCCCATCATCGCCGCAGGGGCAGGCACCGGCATCAGTGCCAAATTCATCGAAAAGGGCGGCGCAGACCTCATCATCATCTACAACAGTGGTCGCTTCCGCATGATGGGCCACGGCAGCACCTGCGGCCTCATGGCCTACGGCGACGCCAACGCCATCGCCATGGAAATCGGCGAGTACGAGGTCCTCCCCGTCGTCAAAGAAATCCCCGTCGTCTGTGGTGTACACGCCACCGATCCGCGCCGGCGCATGTGGCACTGGCTCCAGCAGGTGAAGAACATGGGCTTCTCCGGCGTGAACAACTTCCCCACGCACTGCATCGTCGATGGCCACTTCCGTGGCGTGCTCGAAGAAACCGGCATGAGCGTGCAAAAGGAGTTCGAAATGGTCGGCCTCGCCACCAAGATGGACATGTTCAGCATCGTCTATGTCGCCACGCCTGAAGAAGCCGTGGAAATGGTCAAGAATGGCGCAGACGCCGTCATCGCCCACGTCGGCACCACCGTCGGTGGCAGCATCGGCGTGGTCAATGCCGTGGTGGACTGGGATTTCACCATCAAGCGCACCCAGGAGATCATCGACGCCGCTCGCAGCGTCAAAAAAGATGTCTTCACCCTCACCCACGGCGGCCCGGTGAACACCCCGAAGGACGTCGAGTTCATCCTCGGCAAAACCACTGCTGATGGCTTCGTCGGAGCCAGCAGCCTCGAGCGCATGGGCGTCGAAGACTCCCTCACCAGCCTCACCCGCGAGTTCAAAGCCGTGCGGCGCTGATCTAGTCACCCGCACAGCCACTCATCAAGCCAGTCGCAGCGCATAACGCTCACCATGCCGAGTGAGCTTTACCCTGGAGCCGTAAATCGTGCTCAGATTAGCGCTGGTGAGGATGTCGTGCTTCGGGCCAGTGGCGTGTACGCGTCCGTCCTTTAGCAAAAGGCAGTGAGTGATGGATGGGAAGATCTCCTCTACGTGATGCGTGACCATCACGAGGGAAGGGGACTGCGGTTTCGACGCAAGAGACTGCATCCACTGCAAATAATGCTCTCTCGCCACGGGATCGAGCCCCGCGCAGGGCTCATCCAGGATCAGCACCTTGAATTTTGCCATCAGCGCACGGCAAATCAGGACTTTCTGTTTTTCACCCTGTGAAAGCGGCCCCCACAGCGCCTCACGGAGATAATCACAGCCCACTTGCTTCAGCAGCCGCGCGGCTTCGCGACGCACAGCGGGGCTAGGCAGCTCGATGAGGTTCAGCTTTGCCTCACGGCCACTGGCGATGACATCGAGCACCGGCTCACCACTTTCCAAAAACGTCGTGAGTGTATTCGTCACCAAACCCACACGCCTGCGCACCTCACGCCAGTCATCATCACCAAAGACACTGTCACCGATGCGTAGCGTGCCGTCAGTAGCGCTATCGTATCCCGTGATCAGATTGATCAGGGAAGTCTTGCCACAGCCATTCGGGCCGAGAATGCACCAATGCTGACCTGGATCGACCCGCCACGAGATGCCCTTCAAAATAGGGCTTCCACGGCGGAAGGTGAGATCGGAGACTTCGAGGACGGGAGAGGGCATGGACGAGCACTTTCGGATCAAGGGCATAAAATGTCGAATGGTGAGTGATGCCAGTACCCGCTCCCGACTTGCAAAAGGGCCTCCTTTGTGGTTTGGAGCCGCCCCATGTCCCAAAACCTCCTCATCTGGCTCGACGGCAAACTTGTCCCTGAATCCGAGGCGAAGATCTCCGTCTTCGACCACGGCTTGCTCTATGGCGACGGGGTATTCGAGGGCATCCGCATCTACAACGGCCGCGTCTTTCGCCTCACAGAGCATCTTCATCGCCTCTATGACTGCGCCAAAGCCATCTGTCTGACCATCCCGATGACCTTCGAGGAGCTGGAAAAAGCCACTGTCGAAACCGTCGCTGCTAACAAGCTGCGGGATGGCTACATCCGCCTCGTCGTCACACGCGGTGTCGGCTCACTCGGCCTCAATCCATATCAGTGCCCCAAAGCCAGCGTCTTCATCATCGCCAGCACCATCACACTCTACCCGAAGGAACGCTACGAAAACGGCCTCCACCTCATCACCTGTGGCACCCGCCGCCCCAACAGCGCCGCACTCAGTCCGCAAGTGAAGAGCCTGAACTATCTCAGCAACATCATGGCCAAAATCGAGTGCATCCAAGCCGGCTGTGAAGAAGGCATCATTCTCAATGATCAGGGCTACGTCTCCGAGTGCACCGGCGACAACGTCTTCATTGTGAAAAACGGCAAAGTAAGTACTCCACCCGTCTCCGCCGGTGCCCTGGACGGCATCACACGCCGTGCCGTCATCGAATTGATCGTCGCCATGGGACTGCCCTTCGCGGAAACCAACATGACTCGTTTTGACATGTACACAGCCGATGAATGCTTCCTCACCGGCACCGCCGCAGAAGTCATCGCCGCAGTGCAATACGACCGCCGCCTCATCGGCGATGGAAAACCCGGCAAAATCACCAACGAGCTCATCACACGCTTCAAAGCACTCGCCAACAGTACAGGCACCCCAGTACCCTACACTTGATCATGGGTCTGCGCTCAGCGTTCGCAGCGTGTAAAACGATTCCTCCGTTCGTGGCATTCTCCGTGCCCCAGAGCGTCTTCGCGGGCTAAAACTCCCTCGTTGCCGCTCAAACACCTCCTCCACGAACTCTCGGCTCCCCAGTGCTGCCCCATCACTGAAATACCGCACTCGCTGCCGGATTAGTTCCTTCGCAGATAGCTTCCCACGCTCCAGTCGCACCTCTTGAGCCCTTTCCCGGCTCACCCCCCGGCGCAGCACCTCGCCCTCCGCATTTTTTTGCTCCACGGCCGTATCAAAAAGCATCTGCCGATAGCCCTCCGCCGCGCCCTGGCGTCTCCATCCATCCTCATCACGCCCTGTGACCCGACAGATGCCGCGCTGGCTCTCTCTGTTCCCACCAAGCGCCTCCGCGTAGCCACACCATCGATAGTCCTTCGGATCGCTCACGATGCCCGCCCGCACAGGATTCAAATCAATGTAAGCCGCCATCGTTAACAGCGGATCACCTTTGCCCTCCACCAGCACCGACTTGAACCGATCCATCCACAGCGTGCCCTTGCGCTCATGGCGCTTGTTATACCACCGGCTGAAGCGTTCTTTGACCTCCTTGATGAACACGGAGATGTCGCAAAAGCGCTTTTTGAGAGCCGCAATGCGGTTTTCAGCGAGGTGATGATGCCGCAGTCGTCGCCACTCAGCCAGTTCTGCCTGGAGCTGCTCAACGTAGCTTTTGCTGTAAAGAATTCGCAGGTGGCGCATGAGCTTTTGCTCACCATCCGCGCCCTCGAAGTGATCTTGGAGCCACGCCTTTTGATCAGGCACCTCAGCCAGCACATGGAAGTGATTTTTCATGATGCAGTAGGTGAGCACGCGCACGCCCGAGAACTCCGACAACCGCCAGAGAATGCGCCGGAGAGCCTCCTTCTCCACCGCATCGAAAGGCACCGCCCCACCGCAGGTGCGTGACATCGCATGGTAGCAATGCGAGCGATAGCCCCGCCCCCCGAGAATCCTCCGCCTCCGCCCCTTCCACCCTGTATCCCAAGGATAGAGCGAGGTCTTCGCATCCACTCCTACAAGTGAAGGGTCTCTAAGTGCCACAGCCATAATCTCCGTGGCCAAACCTCCCGCTGGATCCGCAACAAGACGCGCACCAGCATTCAGTTGTAGTTCAGTCGATGGCTCAGAAAGTCCTGTGGGCATCATCTAACATAACAGAAAGTCCCGCTTTGCAATTATATAATGACATGCATTATTTAAAAGTGACGACATCACTCCAAGCCCTGCCCCCCGTCCTTCGTTCGTGCGAAGAATTGGAAAAATGCCACTCTTGGCACCCTTTTACCCAAATGGAGGATTGGTGCGCAGCTGCACATGCTCCATTGATGATCGAAAAAGCACACGGTTGTGTGCTGCGCGATCAATGGGGACGTGAGTACTTGGATGGCAATGCATCCATCTGGACGAATATCCATGGCCATAATCACCCGACGATCAATTCAGCGATTGCTGAGCAATTGGGGAAGGTGGCGCACACTTCATTCCTTGGGCTTTCGCATGCGCCTGCGGCTCAGTTGGCATGTGAGCTTGTCAATTTGCTGCCTGGGGCAAAGCTAGAGCGGGTGTTTTTTTCGGATGATGGATCGACAGCCATCGAATGTGCGGTTCGCATGGCATTGCAGTTTTGGCGGCAAAATGGCAGCCCACAGCGTGACACGATTCTGGCTTTTGATCGTGCTTATCATGGAGACACGCTGGGTGCAGCGAGCCTAGGAGGCATCACCATGTTTAAAGGAAGCGCGAACCAGTTTGGTTATCAGGTGACACGGATTCAGAGTTTGGTGGATTTGATTCATCAGAATCCTGAACGAATCGCCGCGGTGATCATTGAGCCTCTTGTGCAAGGCGTGGCAAAAATGCGTCTGTGGCCGTCAGGAATGCTACGCGTGCTGCATGACTGGTGTGTTCAAAAAGATGTCTTTCTCATTCTCGATGAGGTGATGACGGGTTTTGGCCGTACAGGTAAGATGTTCGCCTGCGAACACGAAGGCGTTGTGCCAGATTTTCTCTGTCTAGCAAAGGGGCTAACGGGAGGTTATATGCCCTTGGCCGCGACGATGACGACTAAACGCGTCTTTGAGGGCTTTTTGGGTTCAGAAAAGACGTTCTTTTATGGCCATAGCTATACAGCGAATCAGCTCGGTTGCGCTGCCGCTTTGGGCAGTCTGCGAGTTTTTCGAGAGGAACATGTTTTGGAGCGGTTGGGGCCAAAAATTGCATTCTTCAGCGAATGCCTCGCGGAACTAAAAATGGCACCAGGAGTCACCGAGGTGCGGCAGCTTGGTTTGATCGCCGGTATTGATATCGAAGGACCAGAGGGCACTGGGGCAAAAATATGTCTAGCTGCCCGTGAGCATGGCTTGCTTACGCGTCCGATTCAAAACACGATTGTCCTCATGCCTCCGCTTTGTGTGACATTGGATGAATTACGCCAGATGGTGGATGCTGTGCGTCGATGTTTGTGACAAAACCGTGCTGGCGTGGCAGTGCGATGCATGCCAAGCATCGGGCTTCTTCATGCCCATTCCTATCATCATGAACCCCGCGGCCCGTAGCACAAAAGCTGCGTCTTTGGAGCGATTGATTCGTGAATTGGAGCCCATGCCGGAGGTGCATCTGACGCAGGGGCCAGGGGATGCGAATGATATTGCGGAGCGATTGGCCGAACAAGGGCATGCTGTGATCGTGGCTGCGGGAGGTGATGGGACGATGAATGAGGTTCTTCAGGGCATTTGTCGGGCGAATTCTCGTCGGCCGCCCGGGGAGCGCCACACGGCACTCGGAGTACTGCCGTTGGGCACGATGAATGTCTTTTCCGTGGAATTGGGATTACCTAGTAAAGCTATTGCTGCTTGTTGGCAGCAGATCACGGCTGGAACTCGACGCCAGATAGATCTGTGGATGGCAGATGAGCACTATTTTGTTCAGCTAGGGGGGGCTGGACTAGACGCTCAGATCGTGCGTGATACGACATGGGAGCAAAAGAAAAAGTTCGGCCCGCTGAGTTATGTGATAAGTGCGGTCAATGTGCTGCTACGCCCACCACCGACTCTGAGTGTACAAATCCCAGGCAAGTCGCCGCTGCTGGGCACAGTTGTCTTGTTGGGCAATGGACGTCATTATGGCGGACCTTTCCCACTTTTCCGCGATGCGTCGAATACTGATGGGTTGCTGGATTTGATCATTTTTCGCGGACTCGGTGGCATGGAGTTTTTGCAGTTGTTGCGTGGTATGTTGTTGGATGGTTACCAGCAGCGTGAGTATCTTGATTACATTCAGGCAGATGAGTTCACGATCTCTTGTATGGAAGAGGAAATGCCCTTGGAGCTTGATGGCGAACTGGTTTCCACTACCAAGGGGCCTGTGACGATCCGTAAGGCTGCTTTTCCGCTCATTGTTGCGGTTTGACCGGAGAGGATGTGATCTTCTCCCTCGTTCTCACGTTTAACATCGACTCGTCATGATCCGCGCCATTTCTTACCTCTGCATTGCTCTTGTCTCCTCGTTGGTGTTTGCCCAGGATGCCGTATTGCCGCCGAAGGAGCAGTTTCACCTTTTCCTGTTGGTTGGGCAGTCAAACATGGCAGGGCGTGGAACGGTAGAGGATCAGGACCGCGTCCCACACGCTCGCATCCTGATGATGAGCAAAGAGGGCGATTGGGTGCCAGCGGTCGATCCGATGCACTTCGACAAGCCTTCGGCTGGAGTCGGCCTTGGTAGGTCCTTTGCGCAAATCATGATGGAGGCGACGCCAGGTGCTACGATCGGTCTGATCCCATGCGCCGTGGGGGGATCGCCCATTGACGCGTGGAGGCCGGGTGAGTTTTATGCTCCGACGAAGTCGCACCCTTGGGATGATATGCAGCGCCGCGTCAGCGCAGCGATGAAGGTGGGCACCTTGAAGGGCATCCTCTGGCATCAGGGAGAGGCTGATTGCAAACCGGAGTTGGCCCCCAGCTATGAGGCGAAGCTGCACGATCTTATAGCTCGCATGCGCTCATTAGTGGGAGAGGCGGAAGCTCCATTCCTAGCCGGGCAGATGGGGAAGTTCGAGGATGTGCCATGGAGTGCCGATCAGAGACTAGTGGACTCCGTTCATCAGTCTTTGGTGGGAAAAGTCCCCCACACGTCTTTCGTCAGCGCAGAGGGCTTGAAACATAAAGGTGATAAAATCCACTTCGACTCTGCTTCTTATCGTGAACTGGGCAAACGCTACGCGGCGTCCTTCTTGAAGATGTGTGGTAAATAAAGCCGTGTAGAGATATGCGCTCGCCAAGGCGTAAAAAATCGGCATTTGGGAACATTCTCTCATGACTGATCTCAAAACCTACCTCGCTGAACGCTGCCAGCTTATCGATGCTGCACTAGACCGCTGCATGCCGAACGGTGAAACGCGTCCTTGCTCGTTACACAAGGCCATGCGCCACAGTGTTTTCGCTGGGGGCAAGCGCCTGCGGCCCATCCTGACACTCGCGGCGGCAGAGGCCTGCGGCGGGGGGCTGGAGAATGCCATGCATAGTGCCTGTGCGGTGGAGTGTCTGCATACTTACTCGCTTATTCATGACGATTTACCCTGCATGGATGATGATGACATACGGCGTGGAGTGCCGACATGCCACATTGTTTATGGGGGAAGCGGTGGCATTGCTCGCTGGCGATGCACTCCAAGCTCTCGCCTTTGAGCTGACTGCGCGGACAGAATCCACAAGCCGTCATAGTGCGGCGAGCATGGTTGCGGAGCTCGCACGCACGGCGGGCAGTCTCCATCTCGTGGGGGACAGGTTGCTGATCTCGAGGGCGAGACGAAAAAGCTCCCATTGGAGGAGTTACGTTTCATTCATGAGAACAAAACGGCAGCATTGCTTACTGCCAGCGTGAAACTTGGTGCGATGAGTGCTGATGCGACCACGCAGCAGCTCCAGGCCCTACATGACTTTGGCATGGCCACTGGACTGGCTTTTCAAATCATCGATGACATCCTCGATGTGACGCAAACGAGTGAAAAGCTCGGCAAAAGCGCAGGCAAAGATTTAGAGAGCGAAAAGAGCACCTATCCTGCCCTCCTGGGGCTAGATGCCTCTCGTGCAGAAGCCCGTCGGCTTACCACCATTGCTCATGAGGCGTTGCAGGTTTTTGGTTCAAATGGTCTGAGATTGCGTGAACTCGCAGACTACCTGCTCAATCGAGATTATTGAGCGCTGTTTGCTAACTTCGCGATTCCGAACAGGTATGCTTCCAGCATGATAGCTCGATTCTATGCCTGTTTGCTATTGGGTTCTCTTAGAGCCAGAGCTGCTCTCTCACGCCTTCAAATGCATCCAATTTATAGAAGCGAGCCGCTGTCACCCGATTGATTCCAGATTTGATCGTGCGAGGTCAGGAAAGGAAACATTCACGAAGGAGAAGCACGGATTCGAGCTCTTTAAGACGGAGTAGGAGCCACGCATGGGGCAAAAATGAGCGGACTGTTTTCACTACTATGAGGAGCCGTATTCACGGATCATTCCTTTCATAACAACGGGCTCGCCAGCTATGAGCCAGACTCCGCGTCACTCTTGATGAACGTGACATGCAAAAAATGAGCGGACTCTACTCCACAAGGTCCCCTACAAGCATGATGGCGCCTGGATAAAATGCACGGCCTTCAAAGCGCTCGGGTTTGTCGATTTTGTTGCCGTTTTTCTCAAGGATCTTAGCCTTATCTGGTTGGTGTGGATGAATATCAATCCTCACCGTGTGAACCGTGTCGGCCATGTCACTACCAATGCTGAGTGAGGCTAGACGATGGTAAGTACAGTAAGCGTCGATACGCGGCACCACTTTCGCAGGAAGATCATCGACGGTGATAATCACCTGCCCACAATCTGGCCCGATGATGTCATAAATGGAGCAACGCGTACCTTTGAAACGAAAGCTCAATGAGTCTCCAGGCTTCGTGGCTTTATATAACGTGTTCATGCGGTTGCTCCAGCGCTTTGCAAACTCAGTTGGGGCAGGCTGAATGCCGCCAGAAAGCCTTGCGGCTGTTATAGGCAGCATTTTCGCGTGTTCGTAGTTCGTAGCAGTGAATGGCGCGGCAAGCTTATGAGGCTCTACTGGGCTCGAAGATTTCTGGATCAAATCAAATGAGCGAATAATTGCCCCAAGATAAAGCTCATGGCCTGTTTCGATATGAGGATGCACACCATCCGGGGCAAAGACGAACTTATCTCCAAGAGCCTTTTTTTCGTCGTCGGTCTTTGGTAGATTCGCCTTCCACTCGAGTTTCCCATCCTTCGCCAAACGTGCTACTTCCATTCCCATGTGGATCGTCGGTATGCCGTAATAGTCCGCGACCTTTTCCATCGCACTGGCACTTCGCTGAAATTTCCCCTCCAGCATTGCTGGGACCAGTGCCTCCGTGATCGTATAGACAAAACAGATGTCACATTCTGGCAACGTCCGCCAAGTCTGCCGCACAATCCCTTCCATGCAGCGATGAATCTGCTCGGGTGCTGCGCCGCCATCATTCACTGCAAACTCGACGAAAAGCAGGTCTGGTTTGTGATCGAGCACATCCTGTTTTAACCGGAAGACCCCCAAGTCCGAACCCGTGCCACCAATTGCCGCGTTGATTTCGGAAAAGCGAGCTTGTGGCCATAGCTTTTGAAAATGAGCCAACGATTTTGGGCGCCATCCTTGCTGAGCCGTGATGGAACCGCCCAGATAACCAACTTTTATTTGAGAACCCGACTTTGAGGCCTTCGACAAAAAGTTTGGCAGTCCAGAGCGAGGACGACACTCCTGGGCTGGCACAAGTGCATCCTCCGCATACGTGGAGTGAGCTGAAAAACCAGCCAACAGGGCAATAAGAGCGAAGAGAGTCTTCATCTGCCCTATTCATAGAAAGCACGTCCACGATCAACTCGAACCTTTACGGCCAAACACATCCACCCGGAGATCACGCAGAGTGTGCAGGCCCACCTCTCGCTCCAAGCCACGCGCCGCACGCGCTCCATCCTTCCGCCTCACCCCAAATCGTCTGCGATGTGCCTTAAATATCGCATTCACGAACTCCTTGCCCCCGATCACCGCTCCATCCGTAAAGTAGCGCATCCGGCACCTCAGCGCCTCTGCCACCGGCAGCCGTCCGCCGCTCTCCATCACCGCACGGCGATCGGCCTCGCTGATCGCTCCCTTTTTAGTGCCATCCGCATTCACCCGCGACGTCACGCCCCAGTTAAACAACAACCGCCGATAATGCTCCAGGCACCCATCCTCCGGCTTCAATCCCTCCAACTGCGCCCGCGCGGCCACCTCGATCCCTGCTCGTGCCATCTTCACCCCCGCCACCGCCTGCGCATACCCGCACCACCGGTAGTCCTTCGGGTCCGTCACGAGCTTCGCCCGCACGGGATTCAAATCCACATACGCCGCCACCATCGCCAGAGGTGCTCCGCTTCCCTCCACTAGGGTGCTCTTATATCGCTCCTCCCATAAGGTGCCTTTACGCTCATGCTTCTTATTGAACCACTGCGTGAAGCGCTGCTTCAGCGACTTCATAAAGAAACTGATATCCCACATCCGTGCAGTGAAGCCATCAATGATCTTCCGTGCCTCCTCATGCGCTCCAATCTGGTGAAAATGCGCCACCTCTGCCCGCACTGAATGGGCGACATTTCGGCCAAAAGCTGCCGCAACAATCCCTAGCACCTCCTCCTCAGTCGGCAGCACCTCCGGCCTGCGAGGAACCTCGACGAGAACATGGAAGTGATTCGAGAGCACACAAAAAGTCACCACGCGCACCTGGCAGAGCTTTTCATACATGCGCATGAAGCCCACGAACATCTCACGCTCGGTCTCCTGGAGCCGAAAAGCGCGATCCACCACCCGGGAGACGCAGTGGTAGTAAGCGATGGGGTGGTGTTTCGGAGCCTTGAGGCGGGCCTGACGCATATGGCCGAGGGTGAAGCGGGCTCGATAGAGCGCAAGCATATTCTGATAAAAGGACTGACCTTTTGTTGGTACGGTTATCATCTTGGCTTAGTTGGTTCTCTTCACGAAAGGTAGGCTCTTTGGCTTTTCGAGTTTCCCGCTATCGTTGCGCTATTGTTGAGGCTGTCTCGTTTTTAACTTTTCTCTTTTCTCATGGGCATCAAACACGTTTCACTTTCTTCCGATTCGTCGGGGGCTTCTGGGGCTTCGCCGGGGCGTCTTGCGTGGACGGTGGTGGCGTTGCTGTTCCCGGTGGCGTTGCTGAACTACTTGGACCGGCAGATGATTGCTTCGATGAAGACTTCTGTGATGGCGGATGTTCCTTCTATCGGTAGCGAGGCGAACTGGGGGTATATGTTGGGGCAGTTTAAGTGGGTGTATGCGGTGTTTAGCCCGATCGGTGGTTATATCGCAGATCGTTTTAGCCGAAAGTACACCATTTGTGGCAGTCTGTTTCTTTGGTCGGTGATTACGTGGCTTACTGGGCAGGCGCAGGATTATCAGCAGCTTCTATGGGCTCGTACGGCGATGGGAGTGAGTGAGGCTTTTTATATTCCGGCGGCGTTGGCGTTGATTGCGGATTTTCATGTGGGCGGGACTCGCTCCCGGGCTGTGGGGGTGCATCAGACAGGGATTTATTGCGGGGTGATGATTGGAGGTTTTGCGGGGTATGTGAATGAGTGGCCGGATTTTGGTTGGAGGGGGGCTTTCGATTACACGGGGCTGGTGGGCATTTTGTATGCGGTGCCCTTGCTCTTGTTGCTGAGGGATGCGCCGCGTGTGGTTGCACAGGGTATGGAGAGGCCGGGAGTCGTCTCTGCTGTGCGTGAGCTGATGACAAACCGTGCCTTTCTTCTGCTGGTGGTCTATTTCACTTTGCCGGCTCTAGCAGCGTGGGTGGTGCGTGATTGGATGCCTGCGATTTTGCAGAAGGAGTTTAATATCAGCCAGGGGAAGGCGGGGGTTTCTGCGGCGCTTTATTGGCAGGCGGCGGCTTTGTGCTCTGCGATGCTGGGGGGCTGGCTGGCGGATCGCTGGATGCGAAAATCACCGCAGGGGCGTGTCTATGTCAGTGCTATGGGCATGCTCTTGATTGTGCCTGCGCTGTTTGGCGTGGGGAATGCGCCTGCTTTACATTCTTTCGGTCTGGCAATCGTGTCGCTGGTGCTTTTTGGGATCGGGTGGGGTTTTTTTGATGGCAACAATATGCCGATTCTCTCGCAGATCACGCGTCCGGAATTGCGTGCGACGGGATATGGCATCATGAATTTCGTTAGCATGAGTTGCGGGGGGCTCGCGGATTGGGGATTTGGTGTTCTGAATGACAACCAGGTGCCGCTGAATGTGAGTTTCGGTGTGTTTGCCGGTCTATGTGTGATTTCGGTGGGCATTGTGCTCATGATTCGCCCGCGTGGGGTGGAGGGGGCGCAGGGCTGAGGAGTATCGGTGCATGTCTGTAGGGCGGCCGATCTAGCGGGGATCGTTTTCTGTTGGGTAAACCATTCCCTTTTTCAGAAGCGTTTTGTCTAAATCTGTGCGAGTGGCTGCCGGATATGCCCAGACCATTTTTATACTGCTCCGACTGCGGGGCGGCAGAGCCACGCCAGGTGAGTGAGCGCGAGTTTCGCTGCGTTGCCTGTGAGTATCGGCACTTTGTGACGCTTATCCCTGCGGCTGTCGCGGTCGTGCAAGATGCTGAGGGGCGTGTGCTGATTATCCGACGTGCTATTCAGCCCGGTTTGGGCATGTTGGGGTTACCCGGTGGAGTGATCGAAGCTGACGAGACGGGAGAAATGGCCGCTGCACGCGAAACACGCGAGGAATGTGGTATCGACATCTCACCGAAGGAGTTTCGTTACCTTGGCACCGTGAACAATCGCTATGACTTTCAGGGGTATATTTGGCCGACGATTGATCTCGTGTATTCTGCACGAGTGCAGAGTTTTGATACGGTTCGTGCTGACCCGACAGAAGTGCAGGAATGGTTCGCTCTGGCACCCGAGGCGGTGCCGTTTGATGAATTTGCCTTTTGGTCGAATGCGGAGGCGGTGCGGATGCTGCGCTCCTCTCCCCCTGCTTTTATTTCTGATTGACCTTTCTTTGTAAATCCGGGACGCTGATGGCGAAATCTAACCTGGAGGTCATTTATGAATAAAATCTCGTCTCGTCGTCACTTTCTGACGGAGGTCGGTCAGAGCACACTCCTTGCCACTATCGGGCCTGCCTTGGCAGCGGAGCTGGGTATCCGCAGTTCACGGGCGGCAGATGTGGTGCCTGCGCTTCACTTTGGCGCACTGGAGTCGCTGGTGTGCTTCATGCAAGAGACGCCAGTGGATAAGCTCCAGCCCGCACTTGCTGGGAAGTTGCGAGACGGCACGCCGCTGAAGCGACTGGTCGCGGCGGGTGTATTGGCGAATGCACGCACCTTTGGCGGGGAGGACTACATCGGCTTTCACACGCTCATGGCGATGTATCCAGCATTCAAAATGGCCGAGCTGATGCCGAGCGCTGAAGCGGCATTGCCGGTCTTCAAGGTTCTTTACCGCAATACGAATCGCATTCAGGAAAACGGTGGGCGTGATGCCGAGGTGCTTCACTCCGTGAGTGCTGCGGGTGATAAGACTTCCCCTGGGCAGCTTCATGCGGCCGTGAAGAATAAGGACGCGGCGACTGCGGAGCGGATTTTTGCAAAACTGATGCAAGAGAGTGAAGATACGGGCCTCAGTGCGCTGCTGGAGTGCGTGGAGGATGATACGGAGGTTCACCGCACGGTGCTGCCTTATCGAGCCTGGGATTTGCTCGATCTTGTGGGTCGTGAGCACGCCACGACGATGCTGCGCATGTCGCTGCGCTATTGCCTGAATGCGGAGAAATATCGCCGACCAGAATGGGAGGAGCATAGCAAGGTGCTGACGCAACTATTGGACGAACACAAGCTCCATGATCGCGCTCCAGGTGCAAAAAAACTGGAGGATGCGGCGCTGGAAAAGCTCTCGATGCTGATTTTCAGCGGTGAGCCGTCTGAGGCGGCTGGAGCGGTCGCGGAGGCACTCGCGGCAGGTTTTGATCCGCATGAAATTGGCGAAGCACTCTCACTGGCGGCGAACCAGCTCGTGCTGCGTGATCACGGGCGCCTGCCGGAGTGGGAGTCACCAGGCAAGCCCTGTGGCAGTGTGCATGGCGACTCGGTCGGCGTGCATGCGAGTGACAGTGTGCATGCGTGGCGGAATCTCAGTAGCGTTAGCCAGGGCAGAAATGTCCATGCCTGTCTGATCCTCTGAGCTTGGCAGATCGCGCGGGATCGTGGTGCACGGAAAGATTTTCTCGATTGGCAGCCAGTCCCGTCCAAGCACCATCTCAATGCTCTAGGCACTTCGGACCCGGCCAAGCTGCTCGCTGCGCTGAATGACGCGATTCGCCATAACATGCAGTCGCAGGCCAGCGCTGCCGTGCAGGCCTATGGAGCGCTGAAGTTACCTGTGCAGCCACTTTTGAACGTGTTGCTCCGCTATGCCGTGAGTGAGGATGGTGCTCTCCACGCTGAAAAATACTTCCAAACCACGCGTGATGAATTTGAGCGAACGCGAGACGCTTTCCGCTGGCGTCACCTCGTGGCGCTGGCTCGCGTCACTGCCAGTGAGTATGGTAGGCCTGCTGCTGGTCAGGCGGAGGCTCGTGAGCTGATGGGGCTGAAGGTGTAAATGTCTTATGCCACCACCGTCATGGCGGCGGCGGATGTCAGTTTAGCGAGATCTTCGACGCGGTCTTTGTCCGTGATTTTACAGCCTTGTTCATCTTGGATGTAGATGGTGTCGATGGCGGCACCTTTTTCGGTGTTGATGCGTGCGTGGGTGACATTCAGACCCAGGCGACCGACGGCCATGAAGATGTCATGCAGCAGGCCGAGTCGGTCGAGCACCTGGACCTCCAAGACGGTTTCGTCGGGTGAAACGTGGTTGTTGACGTAAACACGCTGGGGGATCTCGGCGGTGATTTCGTCGGGTGAGGTGGATTTCTCACGTTTCTCAGCGATTTCGTGGCTGAAATCGAAGTTTTGATCGAGGAAGGCCGCTTTGACAGAGGCCTCCACGCGATTGCGTGCCGCCTTGGTGCTGACGGCGGTGAAATTCGTGCTGCAGACACGGAAGATGTCGAGCACGAGGTGATCGCCACGGCGGAAGAAGTCGGCACTGAGGATGTTGATGCTCTGAGCGGCGAGTGCGCCAGCGACGCGTGCGAGGAGGAGGTGGCGGTCCCAGCCGACGACGGTGAGGTCGCTGTAGCCTTGCTCTGGGTGGTCCTCCCAGTGCATGACGGGGAGTAGCCCTGCTTCGGCCTGCTCTTGTGTGCCGAGCTTGATGAAGAACTCTCGGAACTGGCGCACATGAGTGGCGATGTCGGCTGCCTCGCGGAAGTTGAAGTAGGACGCGGGCATGTGGTGGAAGTGTGCCTCTACTTCGGCATCGAAGCCGGAGCCCAGTTTTTTCAGCACTACAGCACGCACCTCATCGAGCGGGGCATGCAGGCTGCGCATGAAGTCGGCAGGCGCTTTGAGGAACGCTAGCGTATTGTAGTAGAGCTGGCGGATGGCGGCTTCCTTGTAGCCGGTCCAGCTTTTATCGCTAGTGCCCTTGCTGTCAGCGTAGGTCATGATGAGCAGCGTATCGAGATTCTCACGCGTGCGCACGATGGTGCCGAATTCCTCGATGACGGCGGGGTCTTCGAGGCTCTTGGTCGTGGCGGTGCGATACATCAGCAGGTGATTATCCACGAGGAAGAGGAGCATGCGGCGGCGCTCGCCAGTGATCTGGAGGCGGCGGCAGACGGCAGCGGCGAGGGTGGCGCTTTCGTCGCTGTGGGTCTTTTTATTGGCAGCACGGCCTGCGTCATGCAGCAGCAGTGCGATGTAGAGGATGGCGGGCTGCTGGAGGTCGTGAAAGAGCTGTTGGTAGAGCTTTACACCGGGTAGCGTGGGGTCGCTGAGCTCATCGAGCTTGTCGATGGTGCGCAGGGTATGCTCATCAGCAGTATAGAGGTGAAAAAACTCGTGCTGGACGAGATTGGTGAGCGCTCCGAACTCTGGCATCCACTTTCCGAGAAAGCCGACGCGGTGCATCTGGCGGAGCACGCGAGCGACGTCGCCTTTATTGGCTAGGATGGCCTCAAAGGTCTCGCGGTTGACCTTCGCGTAGCGGAATGCCTGGTCGATGAGGCGGAAGTTATCCTGCACGAGCTGGAAGAGGTCTGGGCTGAGGCGCAGGTGACGCTGCTGCGTGTGCAAAAACAGCCGCATGAGCCGTGCAGGGTCTTCTTTGAAGACATTCTTGTCCTCAGCGTAGATGCGTTCATGTTTGCGGATGAAGCCGTCGAACTTTTCGGTCTGCTTTTTGGTTTTGCTGCGTGCGAGGAAGCCCCGCAGGCCGCGGCGGTGCTCTGCGCTCTCCAGTTGCTGGAGGTGAAAGCGGTCCATGATCTCGCTGCTGCGCTGGAGGATGTCACGCGTGGCGGTGTAGTAGTCATGCATCAGCGCCTCGATACGGCGGAGCATCCGCTTATGCCGGTAGCCGAGATTGGTGGCCACTTGGCCCTGGAGGCGCAGGGTGAGGAGGTCACTGGCGCGGCGCTCGCTGTAATGCATCTCATTGCGGACTCGGAGGATGAGTGCGTAGGCGCTCTCGATTTCCTGCCAGCCGGATTTGGAGATGTAGCCGCCTGCGACGAGGTCTTTTGGATTGAGTGTGCCGAGCTTGGCGTAGCTCATCCAGATGAGGTTCTGGTAGTCACGCAGGCCACCGCAGCCGTTTTTGATGTGGGGCTCTTGTACGAAGGGAGTGCTTTCGTACTTCGTGTGGCGTTTGTTCAGGTCATCCTGCCGTAGGCGCAGGAATTCCTCTTCGCGGTCCTTCATGCACTCTTTGTCGAAACCTTTGCGGAACTCTTTGAAGGCCTGATCGTTGCCGGTGAGGAAGCGTGCTTCCATGAGAGCCGTTTTCGTCTCCATGCTTGAGTTGGCCAAATCGTAGCAATCTCCAACGCTACGCACGCCATGGCCGACTTTGAATCCTAGGTCATAAAAGAAGAGTAGGTAATCGCTGATGAGCTTGCTGAGAAAATCCGGCACCTGAGCGCTGTAACCGGGTAGCATGAAGGTGAGATCGACGTCGCTGCCAGGACTCATCACTCGGCGTCCGTAGCCGCCATGGGCGACGACGCTGAGATTGAGCTTTTCCCGCTGTGCGGGCTCTAGTGCGGCCACACATTCGTCCCAGAGGACCCTGACGAGGAAATCGATCACGTCACTGCGCATACGGCAGGTTTCTGCGCCGCTGAATTGTGCACGGTGGCGCTGTTTGATCCGCTGTTCTTTGAGCTTGAGGAAGCGTTTTGCCCGGCGCAGCGTTTCGGCACGCGGGTGGGGCATCTTTTCCTCCTTTGGAAAGAATTTTTCGCCAATGCGCTGGAGGTGCCGCAGGTACTCGCGTTCGGTCATGTGAGTTTTTAATAGGTGATCAAAGAATGCACGGGGCCATATCCGGCCAGTTTTTCACGTCCGTGGAGGAAGCCTAGCTCGATAAAAAAGGTGCTACCGACGATCTGACCGCCGGATTGCTCGATGAGGTGCAGCGCAGCGCCAGCGGTGCCGCCTGTGGCGAGTAGGTCGTCTGCAAGAAGCACGGACTCACCGGGAGCGATGGCATCCTGGTGGATTTCGACGCTGTTGGAGCCGTATTCGAGGCTGTAGTCCACGCCGCGTGTCTTCCATGGCAGTTTACCCTTTTTTCGCACAGGGATGAAGCCAGCATTCAGCCGCTGGGCGATGAGCGAGCCGAAAATGAAGCCGCGGGCGTCGATCCCGACGACTTTATCCACCCTGGTGATGCCTGTGGCGTCGATCATTCCTTCGATGGCCCGAGACATGAGCGCTGGGTCCGCGAGCACGGGGGTAATGTCTTTGAAAAGGATGCCCGGCTGGGGAAAATCTGGCACGTCGCGGATTTTGGCGCGGATGTGATCTAGGGTTTGTGCGTTCATGAAGCGCGGAGGATGGAGCGGCGGGGCGAGGGATCAAGGCGTGGCTTTTGAGTCGAGTGTGTTGCTCTGTTCTTGCCAGCGGCGGCGTCTTCGGGTTTCATGAGCGACCATGAAAATCCTCCTCCGACTGTTTTTGGCCGCTGTGGCGCTGAGTTTGACCGCCTGCGACACGATGCAGAGCTACTTGAAGCCGAAATACACCATCTCCGTGCATGTGACGGGCAGCAGCACGGATCATCCCAGGGAGTTGATCCCCTTTACTTTCCAGGGGCGGCAGCTGCTCTTCAAAAAGGTGCCGGAGTTCTCACAGGGTGCCTTTGCCGGCTTCAAGGCCTTTCCAGCCGACAATGGAGTGGGCAATGGCGTGCTGCTGCGGCTCGATGCACACGGGAGGAATCAACTGGAGACCGCGACCCGTGTGAATCAGGGCGGGCTGATGCTCACCATCGTCAATGGGGTGCCCGTGGACATCATCCAGATCGACCGCCCCGTGGCGGATGGCACCTTCACCATCTGGCAGGGCATTTCGGACGAAACGGTGGAGCAAATGGGCAAGAAATTGCCGAACTACAGCTCCAATAAGAGTGCCTCCAAATGGCAGGAGATGCTGCCTTCCACCACCAAGGAGAAACGTGAGGCGCGGCGTGCCCAGATCGAGGAACAGAAGCGGCTCGATGAAATCGCCCGCCGTGTCGAGCGTGGGGAGGACATCACTCCCGCACCACGCTCGAAGGAAATCCCGCTGGAGTAAGCTTTTTATGAGAAACAGGCTGTTTTTGCTCTCCTTGGCCCTGGTGCCCGCTCTTTGCCTCGCCCAGCTCGGGTTGGTCCTGCCGACTGAAAACATGGCACTGCTGGAAAAGCGGCCAGAAGGCTATTTTCAGTACGTGGACCGCACTTTCGAGGGCGAGAAGTCCACGCCGTGGGAGGGCGGTCAGTTCGGTTTTGTGCGTGATCCGCGCAGGGTCGGGAGCCGGATCCTTTTTGCCCGATTTCACGAGGGGCTGGATGTGAAGCCTGTGAAACGCGATGCAAAAGGCGACCCACTCGATGAAGTCCGCTCCATCGCCGCTGGGCGGGTCGAATACGTCACAGCGGCAGCGAACCAGAGCAACTACGGGCGCTACATCGTCATCCGGCATGATTTTCCCGGCGCAGGGGCTTTTTACTCGCTCTATGCGCATTTGCGCAGTGCCGCCGTGACTGCTGGGCAGGCCGTCCAGGCCGGGCAGGGCATCGGCATCATGGGCTACACGGGCAGCGGGATCGACCAGCGCCGCGCCCATGTGCATGTGGAGCTGAATTTGATGCTGAACAGCGACTTTGATGCCTGGCATGCAGCGCATTACGCCACTCCGAACCACCACGGAGCCTTCAATGGCCTGAACCTGATCGGGGTGGACCTCCAGGCGCTGTTTTTGGCCAATTGGCGTGATCCGGCCCTGACACTGCCCGCCTTCATCCAGAGCACGGAGCCAGCTTTCCGAGTGCAGGTGCCGGCGAGTGCGAAAATGGAGCTATTGCGCCGCCATCCCTGGTTGCTGGGAGATCGGGAACCGCGTGGAAAAGCCTGGGAGATCGCCTTCAGCCGCTGGGGGCTGCCCATCAGCGTGGCAGCGGCAGACCGGGCAGTGGCCGCCCCCGTCCTGAGCTGGGTAAAGGACACCGGCCTGCCCCATTACCACATGACCCGTGGGCTCGTCACCGGGACAGGTGCCCAGGGCACCCTGACAGTGGAAGGGATGCGCTTCGTAAGGCTACTGTCAGGAATCCCGGAAATACCTGCGGTAAAATGACGAACGAAACACAGGCTGGCATTGACTAAGACCCGCCCGATCCGGTATTCTGCCAGCCCTCTAACCTATCGACGACGATGTTTTGTCACTTTAAAAAAATCAACCTCCTCGCGTTGCTCGTACTCCTTTGTGTTTTTGCAGCGCCAGCATCGTCCCAGGCCCAGACGGCTCCGAGTGCCTGTGTAGCTGCCAATACCATCATCGATGCGAGTAGTGTCGAGGTCCGTGTGCGTTGGCAGGATAATTCGAGTGATGAAGACGGGTTTCAGATCGGCTACACAATCGGTTCTGCGGGTGGGGCGGTGCAGGTTCTCACGACTGTGAGTGCTGCTGCGAACGCCACCGAAGTTTCCTTTACTGTGGCGTCCAATGCATTGGGCTCGGGCACACTCATTTACTGGTATGTGCGTGCTTTTAAAGGTACCGCCAACGCTCCCACCTCGACCTCGGCTTGGAGCAATGACTCAGGCTTTGCTTGGCCCAACGCTGCAGCGCCGGTCTTCAATGCGCCGACTTCTCTCAATGCCACATCTCCCTCAGAAGGGATCGTTTCCATCAGTTTCACGGATAATGCCACGAACGAATTTGGATATGAAATCCATGTCCGGAGTGCTGGCGGAAGCACATACACCTACTTATTCGATCTCGATTATAATGACACCACCGCCGCCTTTATTCGGCCACAGAGCCCGATCGATATCATGGTGAGAGGTTTCCGTGTAGTTTCTGGATCGAGGACTTACACCGGCCAAGTGGAGAAGCTCAATTTCGGGTTCGCGGCCTTCAATGCGCCATCGAATCTGACTTTCACGGCACTCGTGCCGGAGCAGGTCGTTCTGAATTGGCAGGACAACTCCGCCATCGAAAGCAATTATCAGGTCGAGTACCGGTTCGTCGGAGACGCCACTTACACCTCATTAGGCTATTTCGCAGCGAATACGACCACTTACACATTGAATGGAGTGCCTCCGGAAGCCATTCAGTTCAGGGTGCGTGCCACTCGAGGTAGTGGTCCAGATTTCTTCTCCGGCTACTCAAATGAGGTCACCGCAACGACATCCCTAGCTCCTCCCACTTCCCTGACGGGGTCATCGCCAGCAGAAGGAATGTTCAACCTATCCTGGACGGACAATTCTGTTTTTGAAGCCAACTACGAGGTTCAATACCGGCTCAAAAATGCTGCCACCTTCCTCACCTATGACTTCTATGCGGCCAATACGACAAGCAAGACCAACTTGCCCATCGAGCCTGGTAATATTTATGAGTTCCGTGTGCGTGCGACGATAGGTGCCCAAGCGGAAACGAGCTCCCTACCCAGCAACATTGTCGAAGTTTCGGTTCCCTTCAATGCACCCACCAACCTCGTCGCGACTCCCGCCAGTGACCGGCAGATCAATTTCACCTGGACGGACAATTCCACGGTTGAAGACGGCTACGCCCTTTACTGCAAGCTGCCCACAGAAAGTGCATCGCAATTCCGCCTCTGTGGTTTTGTAGCTGCAAATGTCACCTCCATTTCCGTGTCCGCAATGGACACAGGGTTCCAGACACCGTTCACTCCGAATACAGCGTATGATTTTGAATTGGCCGCTTATGCTGGCGATACCCTTTCAAATTCACTCGCGGTCACTGCTACGACAAAAGACGGTGTCACCAATGATCTCTCCCCGCCGCTTTTTGTGAATGCGGCCTTCTCACATACCTTTGCCTTAACCACCGGCCAGGGGACGATCAGCTCCACAAGCATCACGGGCACGCTGCCACCTGGCGTGACTTATAATGCGTCGACTCGCACTCTGACTGGCCCGGCAACGGCTAGGGGGAGCTACACTCCCACTCTGAATGTGTCATGGTCCAATGGCTGGACCACCACGTACAAAGTCCATTTGAGACCGATCTATGCCAAAGGACGTCCCATCGTCGCGACGCCGATCGCTGCGCACACTTTGACACTCGGTGGAGCGGGCGGCTCCGTCGTGATCCCGCTCGCGGCGACCTTTGCAGATCCAGATAGTGAATCCGCCATCACCATGACGGTCCCCGGCGCAGACGGCACTCCAGGTGGACGCAGCTTAACCATCATCCTCAATGACAGCGTCACTCCCGACACGGTGAATAACTTCCGCTACTACCTCAATGCGAGCGATGGCTATGTGAACTCGGTGTTTCATCGCCTTTCCAGCGGGTTCGTGCTGCAAGGCGGCTCCTACAAATCTGGAGCCAGCGCGAATGCATTCACCAGCATCCCCAAAGGTGGCTCCTTCTCTATCGGAGTCCCGAACGAGCCCGGCCTCGCCAACATCAAAGGCACGCTCGCCATGGCAAAACTCGGCGGCAATCCCAATAGCGCCACGACCGACTTTTTCTTCAACCTGAACGACAACACCGCCAATCTCGATGCGCAGAATGAGGGCTTCTCCGTCTTTGGACGTGTCGCAGATCCCTCCATCGCGACCATGGACGCTCTCGGTGTGCTGCCGCTGCCTCCAGCCTCTGGCAATCCCCAGGCTCCGAACTACGCCGTCACCGTCAATGGCCAGAACACCTTCTTCACCGAGCTACCACACAATGCTGTCACGTCCCCTGCCAGCATCAATTCCAGCCAGCTCCTCCGCATCAATGGCGTCACCCAAAATGTCCCCGTGCTCGGCAGTCACAGCGCCTCCAGCTCAAACACCAGCATCGTCACCACCAGCATGACGGGCACCGACCTCACCATCACGGGTGTCGCACCTGGCACGGCCACGATCAGCCTCCAGGTCACGGATCTCGATGGCAATCAACTCCTCACGCCCCACACCTTCACCGTCACCGTAAGCAGCACATACAGCACTTGGGCCGCCGCTGAAGGCCTCACTGCGGGCCAAAATGGAACGGCAGATGATCCTGATGCAGATGGGCGCAAAAACCTCCTCGAATACGCCCTCATGAGCGGCCCGCTCGCCTCCAATGGCAGCGCCGAGCCCATCTTGGGCACCAGCAGCGATGCTGGGGCAAACAAAGCCACCCTCACCTTCAAAGTGCGTAAATTTGCCGCTCTGACCTACACGGTGGAAGGCAGCACGGATCTCCTCACCTGGGGCACCGTGTGGACCAGCGCAGATGGTTTCACTGACGACAATGTGACCGCCGCCGTGGACAATGCCGATCACACACTCCTCACCGTCCGTGACTCTGCTGCCTACTCCAGCACGCAGCACCGCTTTCTGCGGCTGAAAGTCACCTCGCCGTGATTCCTTGTTGCGCTCGCGTTTTGCCGTCCATCATGGGCGCACCATGCTTCCAGACATCTCGCACGTCGCCACCGAACTCGGCATCTCACCAGACCACCTCAGCTTTTACGGTCATGATAAGGCCAAAGTCAGTCTGGATGCCCTGAAGGCCAAAAAATCGCCTGGGCGGCTCATCCTTGTCTCCGCCATCACCCCGACGCCAGCGGGCGAGGGCAAAACCACCGTCTCCATCGGCCTTGCGCAGGGTTTGAAGCAAATCGGGCAAAAAGTCGCCCTCGCCCTGCGCCAGCCATCCATGGGCCCCGTCTTCGGACGCAAAGGCGGAGCCACTGGCGGCGGCAAAAGCACCGTACAGCCCGCGCAGTCCATCAATCTGCATTTCAACGGCGACTTCCACGCCATCACCAGTGCGAACAACCTCCTCTCCGCCGTCATCGACAACCAGCTGTTCAATGGAGAATCACGCCTGCGGCCCGAAGGTGTACTCTGGAAGCGTGTCATGGACATGAATGACCGTGCCCTGCGCCACCTCCGCACCAGCACTGGCAAGCCCACCGAGCGCAGCACCGGCTTTGACATCACCGCCGCCTCGGAGGTCATGGCCATCCTCTGCCTCAGCGAAAACATGGCCGATCTGCGTGCACGACTCGACCGCATCGTCACCGGTTTCACGCCAGAGGGCGAGCCCGTCTTTGCCAAAGAATGCCGCGTCACCGGAGCGCTCATGGCCCTGCTCAAAGACGCCCTCCAGCCCAATCTGGTGCAGAGCATCGAAGGCGTCCCCGCCTTCCTCCACGGCGGCCCCTTTGCCAATATCGCCCACGGCTGCAACAGCGTCCTCGCCACCCGCATGGCACTCGCCCACGCCGACTTCGCCGTCACCGAGGCCGGCTTCGCCTTCGACCTCGGCGGAGAGAAATTCATGCACATCAAGTGCCGCCAGAGTGGCCTCGCACCTGCCGCCATCGTCATCGTCGCCACCGTGCGTGCTCTGAAAATGCACGGCGGAGCCGCCCTCGATCAGCTCACGCAGACAGACACCGCAGCGCTCGCTCGCGGACTCGAAAACCTCGCCGCACACCTCGATAGCGCTGCGAAATTCCAGCGCCCAGTTATCGTCGCCATCAATCAATTCACCAACGACCACCCCGAGGAGATCGCCCTCGTTCACGACTTCTGCCGCAGCCGTGGTGTGCCCTGTGCCACAGCGAATGTCTTTGGCGAAGGCGGCGCAGGTGCCGTGCAACTCGCCGAAACCGTCCTCGCCGCGCTCCCGGTGCAGTCAGCGCCCCTTCCCATGCTCTACCAGGACAGCGACAGCGTCGAGGCGAAGCTCCACGCCATCGCCACACAGATCTACGGCGCAGACGGCGTCCAGCTCACCGACGAGGCAAAAAACAAGCTCGCCCTCTTCGCCCGAAGCGGCTTTGACCGGCTCCCCATCTGCATGGCCAAGACCCAGGACAGCCTCAGCGACGACGCGAAAAAACGCGGCCGCCCCCATGGCTTCACCATCACCGTCCGCGACTTCGAGATCGCCAATGGAGCCGGTTTCCTCGTCGCCCTCACCGGCACCATGATGCGCATGCCCGCCCTACCGAAGATCCCCTCTGCCGAGCGCATCCAGGTCGATGAAAGCGGCACCATCACTGGCATCTGAGCCCGTCCTTTTGCTCCCTCACCGCGCCCGCATCCTGCAAAGCCCCGCCTTGCAACTCTGCCATGCGTAGCGACGTTTCGCTCCCTCCCCCATGAGCGAAAAAACCGTCACCACGCCCCAGCACACCAACGCCCTCGCCCAGGAGCGCTCACCCTACCTGCTCCAGCACGCTCACAATCCCGTGAACTGGCTCCCCTGGGGGGCAGAGGCCATCCAGCTCGCCCGCCAGCAGGACAAGCCCATCTTCCTCTCCTCCGGCTACTCCACCTGCCACTGGTGCCACGTCATGGAGCGTGAGTCCTTCGAAAACGAAGACACCGCCAAGCTCCTCAACGAAAACTTCATCTCCATCAAAGTCGATCGCGAAGAGCGGCCCGACGTCGATCTCACCTACATGACCTATGTCCAAGCCGCCAGCGGCAGCGGCGGCTGGCCCATGAGCGTCTTCCTCACCCCCGAGCTAAAGCCCTTCTACGGCGGCACCTACTACCCACCGGAAAACACCCCCGGCCGCATCGGCTTCAAAAACCTCCTCACCGAGCTCGCCAAAATCTGGAAGGAAGACCGCAAAGGCATCGAAGAACGAGCCACCCGCTCCGTGGACAAGCTCCAAGAGCATCTCGACAACGAAAACAAAGAAGTCACCGGCCTCGATCCCAGCGCCATCCTTCAAAAAGCCTACGACGACCTCAGCAGCAGCTTCGATTACCATGAAGGCGGTTTCGGCAGCGCCCCGAAATTCCCCCGCCCCACCTCGCTCAATCTCCTCATGCGCATCCACCGCGCCTTCGCCTGCCGCAAAGACAGCGAGCGCGATCACGAAAGCGACTGGGCCATGGAAATGACCGCCAAAACCCTCCGCGGCATGGCCAATGGCGGCATGCGTGACCACATCGGCGGCGGCTTCCACCGATACAGCGTCGATGCCTACTGGCACATCCCGCACTACGAAAAAATGCTCTACGACCAGGCCCAGCTCCTCACCGCCTACACCGAGGCCTGGAAGCTCACCCAGCGCAATCCCCTCTTCGAAAGTATCGCCCGCAGCACCATCGACTACCTCCAGCGCGATCTCCGCCATGAGAGCGGCGGCTTCTACTCCGCCGAAGACGCCGACAGCCTCGCCAGCGCCGAATCCGACCACAAAACCGAAGGCGCCTTCTACGTCTGGAAAGCCACCGAAATCGACGAACTCCTCGGCAAAGAAAACGGCAGCCTCTTCCGCTACGCCTACGGAGCCCGCCGCGACGGCAACGCCCGTCCAGAAAGTGATCCCCACGGCGAGCTCAAAGGCCTCAACACCCTCTACCGCGCCGTCTCCATCAAAAAAACCGCCGAATACTTCAATAAGACCCCCGAAGAGGTCCGTGCCATCATCGACGAAGCCATCCTCAAGCTCGCCACCGCCCGCAATCAGCGCCCACGCCCCCACCGCGTCGAAAAAGTCATCGCCTCCTGGAACGGACTCCTCATCTCCGGCCTCGCCCGCACCGGTGCCGCATTTGATGACCCCAAAATCATCCAACTCGCCACCCAGGCCGCCCAGTTCATCCACGATCAGCTCTGCACCACCCCAGGCAAAAACCTCCATCGCTCCTGGTGCAGCGGCCAGCGTGGCCCCACCGCCTTCGCCATCGACTACGCCTGCCTCATCCACGGCCTACTCGACCTCTATGAGGCCACCTTTGACGTGAAATGGCTCCAGTGGGCCGTCTCCCTCCAGACCGAGATGGACGCCCAGTTCCTCGACACGAAAAACGGCGGCTACTACAGCGTCCACACCGACATGGCCCACAGCGTCCTGCGCATCAAAGAAGACTACGACGGCGCAGAGCCCTCCCCCAACTCCCTCGCCGCCCTCAACCTCGTCCGCCTCAGCGCCATGCTCGCCAAAGACAGCTACCGTGCGCAGGCAGAGAAGCTCTTCGCCCTTTTCGGCTCCACACTCGAAAAAAGCCCCTCCGCCGTCCCCGTCATGGCCATGGCCTTCGAGCTCCTCCATCGCGGCAAAACGCAAATCGTCCTCGCTGGCGACAAAACCGCCCCCGAGCTCCAAAAACTCGCCAAACACCTCCACAGCCAATTTTTGCCCCACGCCGTCCTCCTGCACGCCGACGGCGGCGAAGCCCAAAAATGGCTCTCCGAGCACAACGAAGCCCTCTCCGGCATGAAACCCCTCAACGGCCACCCCGCCGCCTACCTCTGCCAAAACTTCACCTGCCAAGCCCCTGTCACGACCGTGGAGGAGCTGGAGAAGCTGCTGAGCAAGTAGCTTGCTCAAATATTGACGCTCACACACCCAGCCATTCATCTCGCTCCATGATTGCCACCGTTGATACACTCTACTCGGATGCACTCGCCCTATCGGACGAATCGAGACTGCAATTGGTCGAGCGCCTCATTCCGACCATCGCGAGCGAAGCTTCGCTAGATGAAGAACAGTTCGCCGAAGTGAAGGGGCGGATGGAAGACATCCGTGCAGGTCGCGTCAAAACAATTCCTGGTGAGCAGGTGTTCTTGGAAGTTGCCCAGTCATTAGCAGCACGCCGCAGCGCATGACTGCCGACGTCGTCGTTTTGCCATATCCCACCGCTGGACATTGTGACAAAACTTTGTGATACTCTGCCCAGCATGAAAACGGCCACCATTCGCGACCTTCGCTATGACTTTGCCCGCATTGAAGCTTTGCTTCGGGGAGGCGAGGAAATTCAGATCACCAAACACAACAAACCTGTCGCTACCTTGTCGAGGTCCAAGCCCGCGACAAAGCAGCGTCCGCCCTTGCCGGATTTCAGAGCACGGGCGAAGCGAATCTGGGGTGACCGAGTGTTTAGCGCAGCCGAGGTGGAGGAGATGAGAGCTTTTGAAACTGGGGAGCCATGAACGACTACCCAGACACCAGCTTTCTCTGCTCAATTTATCGCGTTCAAGAACACTCTGAGGCGGCTTGGGCTTATCGAAATACCCTGACCGAACCCATCCGCGTCTCCAAGCTCCTGGAGTTTGAGTTTCGGCAGGCGATCCGGCTGCAGGTGTGGCTGCACAGTCAGGACAAGAAAAAGGGCTACAGCCAGAAAGAGGCAGACCAGATGTTGGCGGATTGGGAGTCGGACATCGCGGCGGGGCATGTGGAGATCGTGCCGACGGAGGAGGACGCGGTTCTGCGCATGGCGGAGCACCTTTCAGAGAAGCACACGGGGCTGACTGGCAACCGCACGCTCGACATCCTGCACCTCGCGACGGCAAAGCACCTTTCCGCGAAGAACTTCCTGACCTTTGATGCCCGTCAAAAGGCGCTGGCGAAGGCTGCGGGACTCAAAACACCGCTTTGAAGAATGGAGATGAAAGCCTTTCGGCCTCCCTCATGCGGGGAGCTCACTTCGTCGCCGCTTGGCTGACGTAGAACATGGCGGCGAAGGTGTTCGGCGTGAGCTTGGCGTCGGCGGGTGGGTCGATGAGCATGTTGGAGATGTCGCCGTCGAGGTAGAGGACGTCTTCACAGCCGAGGTGGAGGTAGAAGCGGCTGAATTGGTGAAAGGTGACGGTGCCACGCTGGGCGTCGTCCCGGTCACTCATGGCAAAGATGATTTGCTGGTCTTTTTTGCGCACTCCGACGGCGTTGCGCAGTCGGCGGTTGGGTGAGTTGAGGTTGAAGGCGGGGTGAATGATGCCGCCTCGGAGCATGAGCGGGCCACTTTGAGTCGCTAATCGCGGCTGGAGGCCGCTGCGGGCGAATTCTGCCGCTTCCATGACACCAGGGCCTTTTTCGTCATCGAGGAAGAAGACGCCGTTGGGCTTGAGGTAGAAGTTTCCCTCCCCAGGTCGCACATTGAGCGGTACGAGCTGTTTGCCGCTGCAAATGGTGAGGCCGCAAGGTTTCGGCCCACGCCCGAAAATGCCCGCATTGGTCGCGAAGACGATTTTTTGGCCTTGGGCGGCTAAATCACGGCGCAGGCCGTTGAAGTCGCCGAGGGGCCGTCCATCGGCCCCGAGCCAGGCGAGCTGCAAATGGGCCCAATCAGCCTTTTCGAGCCGGTAGAGGTGGTATTTCGCCCCTTCATACTCCACGACCTCTGCCCCATGTAGGTGGGAGGTGAGTGCGGCGCAGCCAAAGGCGGCGAGGAACCAGCGCGGGAGGGGCATGTGATCATTTCAGCCTACTTTGCGGCGAAGGACAACTTTGAACTTTGCAGTGCGCACTTTGGACCCATAGATGATGGCCTATGGCGAGCAACTACGGCACTCTTTTCCGCATCAGCACCTGGGGCGAATCACACGGTCCAGGGATCGGCGTGGTCGTGGATGGCTGCCCGCCGAGCATCCCGCTTTCTGTCGAGGACATCCAGCATGAGCTGAATCGCCGTAAGCCGGGCCAGAGCAAGATCACCACGCCGCGCAAAGAGGATGATGTGGCGGAAATCCAGTCCGGTGTGCTGGATGGAAAGACGCTGGGCACGCCGATCGGCATTTTTGTGCGCAATACGGATCAGCGCCCCTCCGCCTACACGGAGATGCAGCAGTCTTACCGCCCGAGTCACGCGGACTACACCTACGATGCGAAGTACGGCATCCGTGCCGTCAGTGGCGGTGGCAGATCGAGTGCGCGGGAGACGATCGGCCGCGTGGCGGCGGGTGCCATCGCGCGGAAGGTGCTGCAGCACTCGCTGGGCGGTTACGAGTGCCTAGCGTATGTCAAAACGGTGCAAAACATCCACGCCGATGTTCCTCCGCCTTCGGCCCTTTGCTCTTCACTCATCGAGTCGAACATCGTCCGCACCTGTGATCCCGTCGCAGCGGAGAAAATGATCGAGCTGATCGAAAAAGTCCGCAGTGAGGGCAACAGCGTGGGCGGTGTGATCGAGTGTGTGGTGCGCGGCGTGCCTGCGGGGCTGGGCGAACCGGCTTTTGACCGCCTGGAGGCCGATTTGGCGAAGGCGATGCTCAGTCTGCCGGCGACGAAGGGTTTTGAGATCGGGAGTGGCTTCGCAGGCACCACCATGACGGGCCTGGAGCACAATGATGAGTTTTACATGGATGGCAAAACCGTGCGTACCCGCACGAACCGCAGCGGCGGCGTGCAGGGCGGCATCAGCAACGGGGAGGACATCGTCTTCCGCGTGGCCTTCAAGCCGACGGCCACCGTGCTCCGCGAGCAAAAGACGGTGACGAATACCGGCGAAGACACGACACTCTCCGCACGCGGTCGCCATGACCCCTGCGTGCTGCCGCGTGCCGTGCCGATGGTGGAGGCGATGGTGCACCTCGTCGTAGCGGATCACTTCCTGCGGCAGCGGGCGATGCGTGGATGATCGGCACAGTGAGCCGCTGCTGATTTATGCCAGCAGGTCCTTCAGCACCTCGCCGCCGTTGACGATGTCGATGGGGCGGACGTTTTCGACGACGATGCGCTTGGAGGCATTGATGCCGAGGAGGCGGTACATGGTGCGGGCGAGGTCTTCGGGGCCGACGGGGTTTTCATCGGGCTCAGCACCGAGGGCGTCGGACTTGCCATAGACGAAGCCTTTTTTCACGCCACCGCCAGCCATGGCGACGGAGAAGACGCGTGGGTAGTGATCGCGGCCATTGGTGCTGTTGATCTTCGGTGTGCGACCGAATTCACTGCTGACGAGGACGAGGGTGGTGCTGAGCATGCCACGCTCGTCGAGATCGCGGATGAGGCGGGCAAAGGCCTGGTCAAACTGCACGGCTTGGCTTTCGAAGGCACCTTTGATGTTCGAGTGGTGATCCCAGCTGCCGTAGTTCACGCTGACCATGCGTGTGCCAGCCTCTACGAGGCGGCGGGCGAGGAGGAAGCGCTGACCGGCGGCGTTGCGGCCGTATTCGTCACGCAGTTTATCGGGCTCGGCTTTGAGATTGAAGGCCTCGCGTGCTTGGCTGCTGCTGATGAGGCTGTAGGCGGCGTTGTAGAATTCATCCATCGCGTTGACTGCATCGGACTTCTCCACGGAGCGGAAGTGATCGTCCACGCTCTGGAGGAGGCTGCGGCGGCGGTTGAAGCGCTTTTCGTCGATGTCCTTCGGCGTGGCGAGGTCACGCACGGTGAAATTTGCATCGGCGGGATCGCTACCGAGGGCAAAGGGGCCGAAGGCGCTGCTCATGTAGCCGCTGCCCTGCTCGGGGGCGAAGACACTGGGGATGACGACGTAGGGCGGGAGGTTATTCCGGCTGCCCTGCTCATGGCTGATGATGGAGCCAAAGCTGGGGAACTTGATCGCGGGGCTGGGGCGGTAGCCGGTGAACATGTTGTGCGTGCCACGCTCATGCGCGGCCTCACCGTGCGTCATGGAGCGGATCATGGTGATCTTATCCAGGATCTTGGCGATGTTGGCGAACTTCTCACCGACGTACTCACCTGTGACGCCTTTGATAGGTGCAAAGGGGCCGCGATATTCCGGTGCAGCGAAGGGTTTTGGGTCCCAGGATTCATGCTGTGCCATGCCACCGGGCAGATAGATGTGGATGACGGAGGTGGCGATGGGCTTGTAGCTTTCCACGGAAGGCATTTCGAGCTTCTGCGCTGCCTGGAGCTGTAGGAGCTGGGGCAGTGTGATGCCGAGCCCGGCCATGGCACCGACTTGGAGGAAATCGCGGCGGCGCTGCGTGGTCGCGAAGGGGTTCTGGTGCTCACCAGAGCAGAGGGAGTGCATTTTCATGACGTGAGTGAGGTGGGGGTTATGACAAATCTACGATGCAATAGTGCTGTCTTCATGCGCTGGGCAGCAATCCGCCAATTCACGACCAATGAATCGCAATTGCGGCCTCTTCAGGCGGGTTTGCGCACTGGTGATGCTGCCAGACATGGAACTCCTGCGATCAGCGGCAAAATCAGCGGCCAGGAGGCCTCTCACATCGAGAATCTACTTCGCCGCAGCGGGTGCAGCAGGCGCTGTGCCTGCTGGTGCTGGGGTGGCGGAGGCACCCGCTTTCAGGGGTGAATCAGCGGCGAGCGTGGTGGGCTTGTCTTTGTCGTGCTTGCTCAAAATGAAGGCGACGACTTCGATCACGCGTTTGATGCCGAGCTGGGGCTCCCACGGTGGCATGCCCTTGGTGAGGTCTGGGGCACCTTTGCGTACGATGCTGAGGAGCTGTGTGGGCTTGGAGCCGTGCTTCCACTCCGTATCGTTGAGTGGTAGGCCGGGCAGCTTGGCGCCGGCGATGTGGGCGCTCATATCCGGCGCATGGCAGGCGATGCAGGTGGTGTCATAGGTGGCCTTTCCGCTAGCGATGATGGCGGGGTCTTTGGACATGGCCCAGAGCTTGTCATCGTCGATGGCACCGAGTTCCTTGTCCCGAGCGGCCATGACGACGGCGAGGTCTTTTTCGACCGATTCGATGTCGCTGTCGCCGATGCCAAACTGGTAGTAGGACAACCATGCGAATACGAAGAACACCATGGTGATGTACCAGGTGAAGAGCCACCAGTTCGGCAATTTCTGGTCGTACTCCTGGATGCCGTCATAGACGTGTTCGCGGAGCTGTGGGCCGGAGGAGGGATGAGAGTCAGGCATGGCGTGTGGTGGTAGTTTTTAGAAGTCTTTATCGAGCGGGAGGCGTGCGAGACGCTCCGTAGGCTCGCGACGCAGGGTGATGGCGCGGATGACAAAGGAGATGAAGACAGCGGCGGTGACACCGAAGGCGACAAAGGGCACCCAGTCGGCCCAGTTTTCGTAAATGACGCGGTTATACATGATGGAGGGCTATTTGGTGTCGGTCTTTTAGCGTTCAGCGGTGGTGACGGCTTTTTTAGCGGCACGGACTTTGTCAGGATTCACCGGAGTGATGGGGAAGGGGATGCCAGCGGGACCTTGGAGCTTCTCCTCGATCTTCGGTGTCTCGAATTCACCGAGCTTTTGTAGGTAGGCGGTCAGAGCGACGATCTGCGTATCAGGCCGGGCCACTTTGCCTTGGGTTTTGAGCTCTTCGGTGATTTTGATCGCTTGCTCGATAGCTTGGATCTTGATCTCGTCAGAGTTCATCGCGGGGTAGGGCACTCCGAGGGAGCTTAGGACGGCGATTTTCTTCGGCAGGGACTTCTGGTCGAATTTCTCCTCAAACAAATGTGGGTAGGCGGGCATATTGGACCCGGCGGAGGTGCTGCGTGGATCCTTCATGTGATCGAAGTGCCAGGAGTGCGGATATTTGTCACCTGAGGTCGGGCTGGTCTGGCCGATGCGGGCGAGATCAGGGCCCGTGCGCTTGCTACCCCACTGATAGGGATGGTCGTAGATGCTCTCACCGAGGCGGCTGTAGTCACCGTAGCGCAGTACATCTGGCAGCATGGTGCGGATCATCTGTGAGTGGCAGTTGTAGCAGCCTTCACTGACGTAAAGATCACGCCCAGCGAGCTCTAGTGGCGTGTAGATCTTCTGGATGCGGTCTTCCATGTTCTTTGCGCGGTTTACCGCGACGGTGGGGATGATCTGGATGAGTCCACCCATCGCTACCGCGACGAAGACGAGCACTGTGAAGGGCAGCCAGTTGTGCAGGATGCTCTCATGCCAGTTGTTCCAGTTGGCGCTGTTGCGGCGGAAGCGTTGCACGGCCAGCACGGCAAAGATACAGGCGCAGATGAGTGCCATGATGTCAGCTCCAGGGGGCAGGAAGAGCCACGCCATCACCAGGAGGAATCCGCCGAACATGCAAGCGATGGGGTCATTCAAGAAGGCACCGAGCACGCCCATGGTATCGCGGCTTTCGCGTGCTGGGACGGTGACTTCGCGGGATTCCTCCACGGCTTTGCCGGAGCGGGCAGTGATGATGAGATTCACCGCCATAAGGATGAAGCCCACGAGGAAGAGCGCACCACCGATGATGCGGAAGCCCATCATCGCACGGATTGAGGTCAGCGTTTCGATGAAGTTCGGATAGACCAGCGCAGTGCCCTCTGGATTCGTGGCATTGAGCATGAGGCCCTGCATGATGCCGGAGACCCACATAGAGGCCACATAGATGAGGATGCCGATCGTGCCGATCCAGAAGTGGAAATTCGCCCAGGCGGTGGAGTGCAGCTTTGTGCCGTAGAGTTTCGGCGTCAGCCAGTAGAAGAGACCCGCAGCCATGAAGCCATTCCAGCCCAGAGCACCGCTATGCACGTGGCCGATCGTCCAGTCAGAGTAATGCGAGAGTGCATTCACCGCGCGGATGGAGAGCAGCGGCCCCTCAAAGGTGGACATGCCGTAGAAGGTGACCGCCGCGATGAAGAACTTCACCACCGGATCGGTGCGCAGCTTATCCCAGGCTCCACGGAGCGTCAGCAGGCCATTGAGCATGCCCCCCCAGCTCGGAGCCCACAGCATCAGGCTGAAGAACATGCCCAGATACTGCAACCACAGCGGCAGTGACGTATTGAGCAGATGATGAGGTCCCGCCCAGATGTAGATGAAGACCAGCGACCAGAAATGCACGATCGATAGACGATAGGAGTACACGGGCCGCTCCACCGCCTTTGGCAGGAAGTAGTACATGATACCCAGGATCGGGGTGGTCAGGAAGAAGGCGACCGCATTGTGCCCATACCACCACTGCACCAGGCCATTCTGCACGCCAGAGAAGATCGTGTAGCTATGTGTGAGCCCCGTCGGGATGGACAGGTGATTGACGATGTAGAGCATCGCCACTGTCACGATGGTGGAAATGTAGAACCACAGCGCCACATAGAGAGAGGGCTCATTCCGCCGTGCCAGCGTCCAGAAGAAGTTCACCGCGAAAACGACCCAAATCAGCGCCACCGCGATATTGATCGGCCAGATCAGCTCAGCGTACTCCTGCCCACGCGTGAGGCCCAGCGGCAGCGTGATGGCTGCACTCACGATGATGGCCTGCCAGCCCCAAAAATGCACCGCAGAGAGCACATCCGAAGCCATGCGTGCCTTGCACAGACGCTGCGTGGAGTAGTAAATGCCCGCGAACATCATATTTCCCACGAAGGCGAAGATCACCGCATTCGTGTGCAGCGGGCGCAGGCGGCCAAAGCTCAACCAGGAGGCCAGATTCAGCTCGTGGAAGTTGAGTTGCAGTGCGATGAAAACGCCCGCAAGCATGCCGACGACGCCCCAAAGGACGGAGGCCCACATGAATTGACGGACGACCTTATCGTTAAATGTGATCGTGGTTTTGGCGGTGGTGGTGGTCATGAGTTGGTTTTGGAAAGGGTTTCTGGCTCCACGGCGGTCGGATTATCTGACTCCAGTGGCAGCAGCGACATCTGCTCGATGGAGCGGCCTGGACGCTGGCAGCGCTCTGCGAAAAACAGAGCGGCGAAGAGCACTGCAAAGCAGAGGCTCATAAAAATTGTGACAGCGAAGACTTCCATTCGAGCCGGAACCAAGCACTCCGACCACCCAGTCGCTCTCCAGTGTTTGTTCATCAGTGCACGGTTCTTGGGGTGGTGGCGCTTTTTGAGCCTTTTTCCCATTGTGACAAAACCGTCACATGGAATCAGAGGCTTCGGTGCCATTTTTGTAACAAATGCGGGTGCCTATCATGTCGATCCGCACCTCCTTCCTCATCCTTCTTAGTCTCCTCGCAGTTGCACCCGCCTGCCTCGCTGGCTCCAGCGGCAGCCTGAGTGAGGCACTCGCTCCCTCTGCTCCCACCACCCTCGGTGATCAGCTAGAAAACCTCGGTCGCATCTACCAGAACAAGGAAAATCCCATCATGCAGGAGTTTTGGCTCCTGGGTCGCTACCACGGCCAGCAGCACTGGAGCGACAGCAGCAACGGCCAGTATGAAGAAGCCTTTGAGAGCCGCCGCCTGCGCCTCGGCTTCCAGGGAAAATTCTTCAACAAGCTCACCCTGCACGCCCAGGCCGTCAGCGGCACCGATTTGGAGCCCTTTTACAACGGTTTCACCGAGCTGTGGGCGCAATGGTCCTTCGCAGAGGCGCTGAACCTCACTATCGGCCAGCAGAAGCACCGCTTCACCCATGACCGCAATGTCTCCAGTCGCTACATCAACTACCTCGAGCGATCCATGCTCACCAACATGTTCGCTCTGGACTACACACCCGCTGTCACCCTCAGCGGCAAGATCGGTGCCTTCAGCTACTACACAGGCATCTTCAGCAATGCCACGGGGCCGAGCATGGGAAACAGCTTCACCAAGTTCAACTCCGGCTGGAGCTACCTCGCCTCTGCCACCTGGGATTTCGGCAAAAAATTCGGCACCGATGCCGCCGCGCTGAACCTCGGCTACCTCTACAGTGATCTCGACCCGCAGGCCACAAACATGAACCGCTTCACCAATGGCCTCAACGCCGCACTCATCCTCACCGATGGCCCTTTTGCCCTCGTCACAGAGGCCACCGCAGGCCTCGGAGGTGCCCGTGGCAGCGTGGGCGGCATCAATCTCCAGCCTAGCGTCTTTTTGACCGATAAACTCCAGCTCGTCGCTCGCTACCAATTCGCCAAAGCGGACGATCCACGCGGCATTCGTGCCCAGCGCCGCTACGAGCGCTTTGTCGGCCTCAACAATGGAGACCGCTATCATGCCGCCTACGTGGGCCTGAACTACCACATCGCCAAGCACCGCATCAAGCTCATGAGCGGCATCGAGTACACAAAGCTCGATAAAGTGGACTGCTGGACGGGCTCTGTGGCCTTCCGCTTCTTCTTTGGCCCGCACTCCAAGGGGCCCTTCCCCATGGCGCAGACGCTCGATGGTATCTGGTGAGATGCCCGCTCAGGCCCGGCATAAAAAAATCCGACCTGCGGTTGATCGCGTATGAATCAGGAATCAGGTTTCCAGATTCATGCGCATCACCCTTTTCATCCCGTGCTTCGTCGATCTCATCAGCCCACAGGCCGGGATCAGCATCGTGAACATTCTCGAAGGTCTCGGACATGAGATCGACTACCCGGAAGAGCTCGGCTGCTGCGGACAGCCACCCTTCAATGCGGGATATTGGGATGAGGCCCGCGAGGCCGCACGCCCCGTGCTGAAGCGCCTCCGCGACAGCGAAGCCATCGTCATCGCCTCCGGTTCCTGCGGTGCCATGCTCAAAGTCTTCTACAAAGAGCTTTTCCACGGCCAGCCGGAGGAAGCCGAGGCCGCCGCGCTTTCCGCGAAGTGCTGGGAATTCACCGACTTCCTCGTGAACAAGCTCGGCGTCACCGATCTCGGTGCGAAGTTCCCGCACAAAGTCACCTACCACGACGGCTGCCACGGCCTGCGTGAGTTGAACCTCAAAAAGCCTGCCCGCCAGCTCCTCCAAAAAGTGCGCGGCCTCCAACTCGTCGAAATGAAGGAAGCGGAGACCTGCTGCGGCTTTGGCGGCACCTTCTCCACGAAATTCCCCATGATCTCCACCGCCATGGGCGAGGTCAAATGTGCCTCCGCCCGCGACACCACCGCCGACTACCTCGTTTCCGGTGATTCCAGCTGCCTCATGCACCTCCAAGGCCTCCTCACCGCGCAAAAACAGCCGCTGAAGACCATTCACATCGCGGAGGTTTTGACCTCGAAAGCATGAAACCACGGATGCGGTTTGGATTTTGGGGGGGGCGGGGGAACCGCCGGTTTTTTTTTTTTTTTTTTTTTTTTCTTTCTTTTTTTTTTTTTCCTTCTTCCCTCCCTTGGGGGCGGGGCTTCTGCTGGAACCCGCGGAGGGCCGGGGGGGGAGGGGAGGACAGGGAGGAAAGGGGGGGGGGGGGGGGGGGGCCTTGTTTTTCTCCATTCATCCGTTTCTTATCCGTCTCGATCCGTCTTTGTTCTTCTATTTTACTCTGGCTCGCAACTGATCCTGTGAGTTCGGGGGTAAAGACGGTCCGTCGCCTAATTGCTCAACATCCGTTTTTTATCCGTCTCCATCTGTCCCATCCGTGGTTCCTCTGAAAATGTCCGCCAAATCCACCTTCCTCCACGAAGCCACCCGCCTCACGAACGACCTCGTGCACCGCGAGCGCATCCACACCGGCATGTGGAAGTATTATGATGCCCGCACTCGCTCACAGGGCTTTTTCCAGGACTGGCAGCAGGCCCGCATTCTGGCCTCGCAGACGAAAAAAGGGGCCATCAGCGCTCTGCACGAGCATTTGGTCGAGTTTGAGCAAAAAGCCACCGCACGCGGCACCGTCGTGCATTGGGCCAAAGACAGCGAGGAGGCCCGGAAGATCATTTTCAGCATCCTGGAGCGCCGCGAGGTGAAACGCATCATCAAGAGCAAGGTGATGACCTCCGAGGAAATCCACCTCAACGACCATTTGGAGAAAGCTGGCTACCACGTGCTCGAAAACGACCTCGGCGAGTTCATCCAGCAGCTCCGCAACGAGCCTCCGTATCACTTTGTGGCCCCATGCATGCACCTCAGCATGCAGGAGATCAGCGATCTCTTTGAGGAGAAGCTCAAAACGGCACCCACCGACGATCCCGAGGAGCTCACGATGATCGCGCGGCGATTCCTGCGGCAAACTTACCTCACCGCCGATGCTGGCATCACCGGGGCGAATTTCCTCATCGCCGAGACCGGCATGATCTCCATCACCGAAAACGAAGGCAACGCACGCCTCACCGGCGCTTTGCCGAAGACGATGATCTCGCTCGTCGGCATTGAAAAAGTGCTGCCGAAGATGGCTGACCTCGCGCTCTTCCTTCCCATGCTCGCCACCGCAGGCACCGGGCAGCCCATCACCTGCTACAACACCGCCTACGCCGGTCCGCGACAGCCCGGCGAGATCGATGGACCCGAGGAATGGCACATCGTCCTGCTCGACAACCACCGCACCGCCCTCCTCGCCGATCCCGAGCAGCGCGATGCCCTGCACTGCATCCGCTGCGGCGCTTGTCTGAATGTGTGCCCCATCTTCAAAAACATCGGCGGCATCAGCTACGGCACCACCTATCAAGGCCCCATCGGCAGCGTCATCACGCCGCATTTGCGCGGCTTGCAGGATTGGAAGCATCTCAGCGGCTCCTCCAGCCTCTGCGGAGCCTGCACCGCCACCTGCCCCGTCAAAATCGACCTCCATCACCACCTCCTGCAAAACCGCCGCAACGCCGTTCAAGAGCGCCCCGATCCGCTCGAAGGCCTGGTGTGGCGTTTGTTCGCCAAAAGCATCAACAAGCCCGTCGTGTATCAAATCGGCACCAAGCTCGCGAAACTCGCGCAGCCCTTCCACCGCCTCATTTCCGCCACGCCGCTCGATCCCATGCGTGCCTGGACGAAAACCCGCACCGCCCCTGCGATGGCCCCGCAGAGCTTCAAAGACTGGTGGAAAGCTCGCGGCATTCCCAGCACACACACGGCATCCATCGAGCCAATACGTCCTATAAGTCCTATCGGCCCCATCCTACCTATCCGACCTCTCTCCGCACCCACCACCTCCCGCGAGCTCATCCTCGCCCGCATCGAAGAAGCCCTCTCCGACACCCATCCGCAGCCCTTCGAAGCCACACCGGCACAAAAACGCGCCGTCCTGCCCGCCGTCACCGATTTGATCCCCCAATTCGCCGCCACCGCCGAATTCCTCCGCGCTGAATTCCACGCCTGCGCCGATGAAGCCGCCGCGAAGGCCAAACTCGCCGAACTCGCCGCGAAACACGGCTGGAAAAAGATCGCCACGCATCGCGGCACGCTCACGCAGGCCGTTTTGCCCGCACTGCCCACGCTCGATGCCACCGATGGCTACGACCGCTTCGAGCTCGAAGCCTGCGATGCCGGCATCACCGAATGTGATGCCCTCGTTGCCCAAACCGGCAGCGTTTTCCTCACCGCTCGCAGCGGCGGCGGCCGCGCCCTCAGCGTGCTGCCGGAGCATCACGTCGTCCTCGCCCGCCGCGATCAGCTTCTGCCCGATCTCCCCGCTGGTTACGAGCTCATCCAGCAGCGCTACGGCGCCGCCTGGCCCAGCCTCACCACCCTCATCACCGGCCCCAGCCGCACCGGCGACATCGAGCGCATCATCATCCTCGGCGCCCACGGCCCGAAGAAGCTCACGATCATTCTTTGGTGAGCCGGGCAAGACGAAGGGCCTCTGGTGGCGTATTTCACTGCGCATGACTCGTGTCCGCCACATGGTACTCGTTGGGCTTTGCGCGGCTGCTGCGCTGGCGTATTTCACGCGCAATGGCGTGGCTCCGGCGGAGAGTACGATCCGTGCGGACTTGGGGCTCACTAAGGAGGAGTCTGGGTGGATGATGAGTGCGTTTTTCTGGTGCTATGCGCTTTTCCAAATCCCAGCGGCGATGCTGGCACGGCGCTGGGGGGAGCGGCGGTCGCTGGCTGCTTGTGCGGTGCTCTGGTCGCTGGCGACGGCGGGGCTAGCGACGGCGAATCTAGGGCTCATGATCGCATCGCGTGCGTGCATGGGCATCGCGCAGGCGGGACTGGTGCCCATCGCGGTAGCGGCGATGGCGCGGTGGTTCCCCCGTGCGGCGCAGGCCTCTGCGGCGGGTGCGTTCAGTGGATTCATGAGCGTGGGGAGCATCATCGCGGCTCCGCTCACAGCGTGGATGGTAATGACGGTGGGCTGGCGGGGGATGTTCCTGCTCTACGCCATTCCTGGTGTGCTGTGGGCACTGTGGTTTGTGGCTTGGTATCGTGACCAGCCAGCGGAGCACCCGGCAGTGAGTGCGCAGGAGCTGCACCTCATCCAAGATGGCCGCGCAGAGTCCGCTGCGCAGGCACAAACGGTGTGCTGGGCGATGCTGCGGCGTGAGCCGATGCTGTACCTGCTCTGTTTGCAGCAAATCTGCCGTGCGGCGGGTTACATTTTCTTTGCGAGCTGGTTCGCCACGTATCTGCAAGAGGCGCGGGGTGTGAGCATCATGAAGTCGGGCTGGCTCACCGCGCTGCCGCTGCTGGCGGATGTGACGGGCTGCCTTTTCGGCGGTGTGGTGTCCGATGCGGTGCTACGGCGCACGGGTAGCCAGCGGCTAGCGCGGCAGGGCATCACGATCCTGGCGCTGCTGCTGTGTGCAGGGCTGATTTTTGCGGCCTGGGCGGTGGCAGAGCCGGTGCTGGCTGTGCTGGTGATCAGTGCAGGGATGTTCTGTGCGGCGGTGGCGAATCCTTGCTACTCCGCGACACTGATGAGCTTCGGCAAAGAACATGCAGCGACGGTGAGTGCCACGACAAACATGTGCGGGAATCTCGGTGCGGCGGCCTTCCCACTGGCGGTGCCATGGCTGCTTTCGCACGCGGGCGGCTGGGATGCGGTGCTGGTGGCCTTCGGCTCGCTCTACATCGCCGCTGCGGTGTTTTGGATGCGGATGAAGGTATCAAGCGGTGATCTGTGAGCGAAGATCGACGACTCTCGTGCCTGCGATCAGGTCATGGAGCGTGCGCTTATCGAGGCGGAAGATCATCAAGCAATCCACGATGATGAAGATGAAATTGATCCCCGGAATAAGGCAAATGATCTGCATGGGCAGCATGCGTTTCAGGATGATTGTTGAGCGGTCACAGGCTCCACCAGAGATGGAATCGATGCGGATTTTCACCGCTTTTTTGCCGATCGTCTGCCCTTTGAGCAAGAACACCCAATTGATGGCTACGATGAAGACAAAACCAAATGCAGACCAAAGGATGTTCTCTGGATTGAAATTAAACATGGAGCCGCCTGCTGCCTGCCGCTCCATCTCGCGCTGAAAAGTGCCAAAATAGAACTGCAGGGGCATTACAACGGGCATGATGATCAGCGAGTCGATGAAGCTCGCTCCGACACGCCGCCAGCGCCCGGCGAGCGGTAGGCTGCTATCATCGGTGGAGGGTGCGGTGAGTGTTTCCGACTGTGGAGCGGCGTAGGGATTGAATTCTTCGTTCATAAAGACGCTGGGTTACTGCGGATGGACCTCTAGCCGGGTGCTGGGCATGGGGGCGGCATCGACTTTTTGCTGCCAGATGTCGCTTTGGTGCTTGCTGCGGAGCTTCACGGTGAAGCCCTTCATGCGGTCGCGGAATTTTTCATCCGTGCGGTTCCAGATGACGATGGCTTCGATGGGGTATTCCTCGCCGAGATCGAGCTCCCAACGCGGGTTTTTGTCCTTGGCGTTGGTGTGGGAAAATTTGCCGCCTTTGGTTTCGTCACCGTTGGTGTCGCCGTCGTTGGCGAACTCGGCTTTGCCGTCCCATTCGGTGCTGCTTTGCCTCGCTTTGCCGAGTGGGCCGACGTTTTTACCGCCGCTGATGATTTCGACTTCCGCGAGATTGAGGATGATGCCTTTGGGGGCATCAATGCGGACATGGCGTGCCATGACAGTATTCGGCGGCGGCGCGGCTGGTGCGGCGGCGGCATCGGTGGTGGCAGTGGGCGGTGCTTTGTCGGCAGCGGTGGCGATGGGGGCGGGCTGGACGGGCTCTGAGAGGCCTACTTTTTCACCGAGGGAGTGCAGGGCGTTTTTCCACCCTCCCTCCGCTGTGAAGGCATAGATGGCGATGCCTGCAATGGCCAGCGCGGTGAGATTGATACCCCAAATCAGGGCGAGGCGGCCTTTGGAGCGGCCAGGCTGGGTGAGCGCTGCGGGGCTGTTTTTTGTAGCCGTGGTCTTTGGAGTGCTCTCGGTGCCCGAAGCGGCATTTTTCGGTGTGATGGGCTTGGGGCGCGGGGCGTTCGGGTTCGCGGCGGGGATGAGCTGACCGGTCTGGAAGCCTGCGGGCATCACGGGTGCCTGCTGCGGCATGTGGATGATGCCGGTGTGCATGCTGTGCATGAGCGCATCGAGTGCCTGCGCGGCGCTCTGCGGCCGCTGCGCGGGATCGAGCTTCAGGAGCCAGCCGAGCCAGTCGATGAAGGGGGAGTCGATATCTGGCCGCACTTGGCGCAGCGCGGCGATGTCAAAGGTCCGCCACTCGCTGAGGATCTGCTCGACGCTGTCACCCTGGGCTGGGGCCATGTTTGTCGCGAGGACAAAGAGGCTGCACGCGGCTGTGAAGAGGTCACTACGGCTCGTGGGCACTGCATCCGCGCTGTGGAGCTCTGGGGCACGGAACCAGAGTGTCTCAGCAGCATGATTCGTACGAGCGAGCGAGACACCCCAGTCCTGGACTTGGAGAAAGAGACCGCCTGCGGGGTGATCTGCGATGATGAGGTTGGAGGGCTTCGGGTCGCCGTGTGGGGTGCGCATTTGCTCCCCGCACATGAGAGCCTGCATGAGCTGCACGGCTACCGCACGGAGGTCTGGCGGTGTGATGCGGCGTGCGGTGGCGAACTCGCGTGCGTTCATCCCCGGCATGAATTCATAGACAAGGGCGAAGTCGTCCTCCGTGGGCAGCAGCGTGATGAGCCCAGCGATGTGTGGCCCACGCACATGCATGAAGGAGTGTGCCAGGAGCTGGAGCCGCTCACGATCGAGTGGGTAGGGTGTCTCATGCTCTTCGAGCAGTACTTTGATGAGCACTTTGCGCCCCGTCATGCCCTCCACGCCACGATACACCTTGGCCGAAGGGCCTGCGGCGAGGAGCTTTTCGGGCTGAAAGTGGTCGTTCATGGCCTAATCGGAAGATAAACCTGCCTTCAGCATGGCAAAGCCCCCCACTTGTGCGCAACCGTTGATTCCAGGCGAATGGAAAATTTTAGGTGGGGTCCGTGAGAGCTTATTTTAGCTGCCTGGGTGCTCGATGTGCGGGTCCCAAGCATGGACTTTCCCGCTTTGGCCCGGTAAACTGGCCGCCCTGGGCAAGAATCTGCCCCTGCGTCCGTATCACGCGGCCAGTTTCTTCCATCTCACCTCAAACCTTCGCACACCATGTTCCGCATCCCTGGAGTCCCCGGTAAAGATCTCTGTGACCGCCATCTCGGCAGCACTCGACGCGACATCTTGCGCGTCGGCGGTGCCTCCATGATGGGCCTCACCTTGAACAACATGCTGCGTGGTCAGGCCATGGCTGCCAATGCGCCCGCTGCGGGCCGTGCTGGCTGGGGCAAGGCGAAGCACGTTCTCATGATCTACCTCCAGGGCGGCCCGAGCCATCTCGATCTCTGGGACCCGAAGGAGAATGTGCCGGACAAGGTGCGCTCCGCATTCAAGACCATCCCCACCAAGATCCCCGGCAAGCACTTCACCGAGATCCTGCCGCAGCTCGCGAAGGTGAATGACAAGTTCACCATGATCAACTCGATGAGCTACACGCCCAATGGGCTCTTCAATCACACCGCCGCGATTTATCAGATCATGACCGGCTACACGACGGATAAAGTGAGCCCCTCCGGCCAGCTCGAGCCGCCGAATGCCAAAGACTTCCCTAATTTCGGCTCGAACATCGTTCGCCTGAAGCCACCGACCGAGCCGATGCTGCCCTTCGTGCAACTCCCGCGTCCGCTCCAGGAATCAAACGTCGTCGGCAAAGGCGGCGGCGCAGGCTTCCTGGGCAAATCCTTTGATCCCTACACCCTCTTCCCCGATGGCGACGACCTCGACATGGGAAAGATGGACCGCATCAAGATCGAAGACCTCCAGCTCCGCCCCGACCTCTTCAGCGTGCGCCTCGAGCGCCGTGAGAAGCTCCGCGATGCCATCAATTCCCAAATGCCGCAGATCGAAGCCGCGACGAAAGACCTCAGCCTCGATGAATACTACAGCCAGGCCCTCAATCTCATCTCCAGTGGCCGCGCCCGCGACGCCTTCGCCCTCGATCGCGAATCCACGAACATCCGCGACCGCTACGGCCGCAACACCTTCGGCCAGAGCTGCCTACTCGCCCGTCGTCTGCTGGAGGCTGGCACCCGCGTCGTCGAGGTCATCTGGCCCAAAGTTGCCAACTCCGACAATCATTCCTGGGACCACCACGTCGGCCTCACCCAGCGCATGAAGAACCAGAGCGGCCCCATGCTCGATCAGGGCCTCAGCGCCCTCTTTGAAGACCTGGAAGCCACAGGCCTGCTCGATGAGACCCTCGTCGTCGCACTCGGTGAATTCGGTCGTAGTCCGGAAAAAGGCGTCTCCACCTCTGGCAATGGCAACAGCGCCGATGGCCGCGACCACTGGCCGTACTGCTACACCGCCGTCATCGGTGGTGCCGGCATCAAGCGCGGCTACGTCCACGGCAAATCAGACGCCACCGGCTCCGCCCCCACCGAAGACCCCGTGCACCCGATGGAACTCCTCGCCACGATCTACCACAGCGTCGGCATCGACCCCGAAACCATCGTGTACAACCACCTCAACCAGCCCCGCGAACTGGTGAAGGCCAAACCGGTGACGAAGCTGTTTGCGTAAGTAGCACTCAGCGACTCCTCGGCACCTTCTGCATCGTTATGCACGCCATCCAGTGCTCTGTACGCTTCGTGAGCGATGGTGAATCTCGTCTCCATCTCGCTCTCGAGGCTCAAATCTACGACGACATGCTCCAGCGCCACAAGCGCGAGCTTGCTGCCATGAACTCCATCTCACGCTGGCTGCGAAAGCAGCAACTTCGTCGCCAAGCACGGCTTTTAGCTCAAAGCAGCGATCCGAAGCCAGCGGGGCAGAGCTTGTTCTGAGCGCCCAACGCCAAAACCTCTGCCTCTCTGCCTCTCTGCCTCTCTGCGGCTCAGTCGAACGTCCCAGAGCCTGCTGCTTGCCTTTCGCCCGCTGTCATGAGATGATTTCACATATGAAAACAGTGAGCAGCCGCAAATTCTATGCAGACACCAGCCTCGTGGATGAGCTCACGACAGGTGATCAGCTTGTCGTCACTGCGGGCGGTAAAACCAAATTTATCGTCACCAAAGCAGGAAAACCACGCATGACGCGTGAATTGGCCTCCCGGCGGGCAGTAGGAGACCCAAAACGCCCCACCTTCGACGGCGCAGCTTTTCTGAAATCGCTGAAGAAGTGATCTTATGACTTTCTATGCGGACACATCTTGGTGGCTGGCCTGTAAGAGCAATCGCGACCAACACCATGCTGCGGCGATCAGCCTTTTCGATATTGATCCTGCGGCCGATGTGCTTTGGACGCCTTGGCACCGAGTTGAAGTCTTCAATAGCTTTCGACAGGCCGAAAGGCACGGTTTGATCCAATCAGGTGAGTCGCGTCAGATGATCCGACTGCTCGAACACGAGATCAAACTTGGCTATTGGACCCACCGGGAGTTTCACTGGACGAATGCTATTCGCGAAGCCTGCCAGATCAGCGAAAGGCATTCGTCCAACATGACTGTGCGCGGTATGGACCTCTTCCATATCGCTGTGGCCTGTGAGCTGAATGCCGACGTATTCCTCTCTTTTGACGAAGATCAGCTTCAGCTCGCCAAAGCAGCCGGATTGAGCATTCAGCGTCTCAGATAAGTTTTACGCCGCAGCGACTTCAAAACCAGCGCGGTAGGTTTTGGTGAGCAGCTTGTCGGCCTCCGGCGAGTTGTTGAAGCGTAGATTGGCGGCGTCCCATTCGAGGACGAGTTTGCTGTCTTCCAGGCGGCCACTGACGGCGTTCAGCGATGGCAGGCATACGCGGGTGGCGATGTTGCCGAGCTGCACGGTCTCTGCCAGCGGTCCGGCGTAGTGGAAGCCGTCGCTGGTCTTGCCACCGCTCAGGCAGGCATCGATCCAGGTGTGCCAGTGGCTGCGGCCTTCCTCTTTCGGGTATTTGAAGCCGGTGAAATTCTCCACCGGATACAGGCGCGGTCCTGCCACATGCGCCTGCACGAGGCAGCCTCCCTCTCCGATGAAAATACTGCCGCTCGCGGGCAGATCAATGTTCCCAGGCATTTGCGCGAGCTTGTGTGAGGGCTTCAGGCCACCATCCATCCAGGTGACTTTGATCGTCTTATCTGCTGTGTATGCCGTGCCGGGGAAGATATAGTTGATCGTCTCACTGGTGGGCCAGATCTGCTCATTGATGCCGCTGTTCTTCGCATGGATGCTGATCGGTGCCGTGAGATCCAGCGCAGTGAAAACGGGATCAAGGATGTGGCAGCCGAAATCGCCCAATCCACCACCACCGAAGTCCTGCCAGTCACGCCAGGAGAAAGGATGATACGCCTCTGCATAGTCACGCATCGGTGCTGCGCCGATCCATAGGTCCCAATTCAAATTCGCAGGTGCAGGCTTCGACGGTGGCGGTGTAAAGCGCCGCGTACGCTCATTGCCCGTGACGCCGACCCAGGAGTACACTTCTTTGATTTTGCCGATGGCACCTTCTTTAATCAATCGTGTGCCGAGCCGGTATTCGAGCGCGGAGTGGATCTGGTTGCCCATCTGCGTCACGAGGCCTTTTTTCTCTGCCCACAGGCGCATCTGGCGTGCTTCCCAGACCGTGTGAGCGAGCGGTTTCTGGCAATAGATATGCTTCCCACGCTGCATCGCTGCCACCGCCACGGGTGCGTGCATGTGATCTGGGATGCCCACCGTCACCGTATCGAATCCATCACCGAGTTTTTCAAACATCTGCCGGTAATCGCTAAAGTGGGCCACACCGGGATGCGCCTGATCCGCCTGATCGAAGTGATTGGCATCCACATCGCAGAACCCGACGAATTTCACTGCTGCATGCGTGCCCACGTTTTTCAAATCGTTGAAGCCCATGCCATTCACACCCACGCAGGCCACTTGCAGCTTGCTGTTGAGATTCTGCCCACGTACGACCGCAGGGAATGCGGCGGCGGCGAGAGTAGAATTCTTTAGAAAAGAGCGACGAGAAGAGGTGGGATTCATAGCGTCAGAATCTACGTCGCTCGGTATCAAGCACTTGCGATTAACTGTTTCCATTATTGCCTCGCATCAATTGCACATTCTCCGCCAATCATGGTGGATCAATGCGTGGGACTGCATGCTTTAATACACGCATGGACCCAACAAACTACTCCACGCACTCGTGGCTGCGCAGTGCCGGTATCACCGCCTGCGCCGCCGTCTCCCTCGTCGTCAATGCCTATGCTGGCACCACCGCCCCTGCGGCCAATAACAGCATCCAGGCCGCCGCCTCATGGAAAGATCACACCATCTCGCCGGTGACAAACCCGATCTTCTTCGAAGACGCCGCTATTCGCACGGAGGTCCGGCCCATTTTTGTGCATCATCGCATTGATGACAGCTTCCTCGGCGGCGGTGATGCCCAGCTTTATGCGCTGCAGCTCCGCTACGCGCTCACCCCCCGTCTGGCACTCATCGCCACGCAGGACGGCTTCATGGACGTGAATAACGATGCTCTCGCCAATCCAAATGGCTGGATGGATCTTGCCGTCGGCTTCAAATATGCCCTGATCGACAATGATGCCTCCCAGTTCCTCCTCACGCCTGGTTTGACCTTCCACATTCCGACCGGTAGCCGTGACGTCTTCCAGGGACGCGGCGGCGGCGAGTTCAATCCCTTCATCGCCTTCCAAAAAGGCTTCGGAGACTTCCACCTCAGTGGCAATCTCGGCTGGCGCTTGCCAGTGAACTCTGATGAGCAGTCCTCTGTCTTGCACTACAGCATCATGGCTGACTACTACGTCAGTGATCGCTTCGTGCCATTCGTCACCTTCAATGCCTTCAGCGTCACGAATGCTGGCAACAACATCGGCCTCCTTTCTGAAGGCTATGATGTGTTCAACTTCGGTGCCACTGGATCACAGGGCGTCACTCAGGGCATGATCGGCGTCGGCTTCCGCAGCCGCTTGTTTGCCGATACTTGGCTCGGTGTCGCTTATGAAAAAGCCGTCATCTCGCCGAAGGGACTCACCGATGAGCGCTTCACGCTCGATCTGAGCATCCGCTTCTGATCTAGCAAAGCCGACAAAAAATTACCCGTGCGGAAATGCTCGGGTGTGTTGAAGAAAAGGGCGCATGAGGGCGAAAGTTCTCATGCGCCTGACTTTTTGCCCCTACTTCACCAGCGCCTCATCGAGATTGAGCACCAGGCTCGCGATCATCGTCCACGCCGCCAGCTCGGTGGCGGGGATTTGAGCATCAGGCTTCGATTCGCCGTAAGAGATGGCTTTTTTCGCCTCATCAGGCTTCGCGGTGAAGGACTTCAGATGCTGCTCCAGTGTCTGGCGCACGATTTCTGCCTCCTGCGCCGAGGGGAAGCGGCTCGTAGCCGTGCGATAAAGCGCGGTGATGCGTGCATCCGTGCTGGTGGCGCTCTTCATGATTCGCTCGGCAAAGGCTCGCGCAGCTTCGAAGTATTGAACATCATTCATCAGTGTCAGTGCCTGTAGCGGTGTGTTGCTCCGCTCGCGGCGCAGGCAGTAGCTCTCGCGATTCGGGGCATCAAAGGCTGTCATGTTCGGTGGTGGTGCCGTGCGCTTCCAGAAGGTGTATAAACTGCGCCGATAGAGCGATTCACCGTGATCCTGGATGTAGTTCCGCGTGTTGCTGCCGCCGAAGGCCACGGGTTCCCAGATATTCTCCGGTTGATACGGCCTCACGCCTTTCCCACCGATTTTCGGACTGAGCAAACCCGCCACAGAAAGTGCCGCATCCCGCACCACCTCAGCATCCAGCCGGAATCGCGGCCCACGGGCCAACAAGCGATTCTCCGGGTCCGAAGGCGAACCCACAGCGATGAACTGCGAACTCTGCCGATAGGTGTGTGACGTGACGATCATCCTCACGAGCTTTTTCATGTCCCAGCCACCTTCGCGGAAAGTGACCGCCAACCAGTCCAGCAGCTCAGGATGGCTCGGGGGCTCGCCCTGGGAGCCGAAGTCGTTCGTGGACTTCACCAGCCCTGTGCCGAAAAACTGCTGCCACAGCCGATTTACCTGCACACGGGCCGTGAGCGGGTGCTGCGGGCTTAGCAGCCACTTTGCGAGGTCGATGCGGTTATACGATGCCTGCTTTGGCAAAGGCGGGAAAATCGCAGGCGTGGCATGCGTGACCTTGTCCTTCGGCTTATCATACTGACCACGCTCCATGGTGAAGCTCTCACGCGGCTGCGGCAGATCTGCCATGATGAAAGTCGCGGGGATTTGGTCCTCCAGCGCCTTCTTTTTCGCTTCCAGGACCAGTTTATCCGCTCGGATAGCTCCGATGGCCTCGCGGGCACCTTGATACTCATTTTCGAACCACCATTCCCGCAGGCGCTTCACCTCTGCTTCAGGCCACTCCTCTGGTTTTTTGCCTCGGACCAGCGTTTGCAGATCATTCGGCAGTCCCTCGACACGGCGGCCCTGATGACGCTTCGTCCACGCAGCCCAGGACCATTGTGGGTCCTTCGCAGGCTCCACGCGGCTGCTGATGGCCAGCCTATCCCATGTCACTGTCCCAGCGAACTGCGTGAAGGCATAACCCGTGATTTTATTGCCTGGTTTCAGGCCCAAGCGATCCGCAGCTACCTCCAGCGTCACCCATTTTCCCAGCTCTGGCAGGCCACCCACGCGTACACGCTCCGGTGTGCGCACTTTGCCGAAAGGGATCGCTCCTTCCTCCCCCCACACGGCACGGTGATTCCAGCCAGCCGTGTGAAACTGGATCATCACGGCCTTCGGTGGGTTCTTCGCATCCAAAAAGCACTCCACACTGATCTTCCCATTCGCGGGCACTTCATAGGAAGCACCCCGATCAAAGAAATCCTGCGCCACACCCGTCGCCGTGCGCTGCAGTGCCTTCTTCCCGCTCTTCACTGGTGCCTCCACGAGCTTCAGCGGAGCTCCGCCGCTCGATTCAGGCTTCACATTCGGTGGGAAGCCGTCCTCGAACCACACCACCTCACTCGTCTGCACTGGCGGTGGTGGATTCAGCGTCGAGGGGTCTGTGTAAGCGATCCGCGAGATCTCTCCCCGCAGCCTCGTCTGCACTGCCGCGATCCCTTTTTCATACTCCTCCAGCGTCTTCGCCTGCTCGGCACTGCTCAGGCGCAGCGTCGGTGGAGTCAGAAGGATATTCCCATCCATCGCCGGATCGGCGGTGCTATTGAAAAAGGCATACATCGAGTAAAAATCCCGCTGAGTGATCGGATCATACTTGTGATCATGGCACACCGCACAGCCTGCCGTCAGGCCCATCCACACCGCCATCGTCGTCTCCGTGCGATCCACCGCGTAGCGGAAGATGAACTCCTCATTGATGCTCCCGCCCTCACTCGTCGTCACATTGCAGCGATTGAAGCCTGAAGCGATTTTTTGCTCCGTAGTCGCATCTGGCAGCAGGTCGCCCGCAAGCTGCCACAGCGTAAACTGATCATACGGCAGATTCGCATTGAAGGCACGCACCACCCAGTCGCGGTAAGGCCACATGCTGCGCTCATTATCCAGATGTAGCCCGTGCGTATCCGCATAGCGGGCCACATCCAGCCAATACCGCGCCATGTGCTCGCCATAGCGCTCCGACTTCAGCAAGCGATCCACCACCCGATCATAAGCCGTCTCCGACGTATCCGCCAAAAACGCATCCATCTCCGCTATCGTAGGCGGCAGTCCCGTGAGATCGAGCGTCACACGGCGGATCAACGTCTCGCGTGAGGCCTCCGGCGCGGCGGAGAGGCGGTGTTTTGCCAGCTCCGCCTGGATGAAGGCATCAATGGAATTCCTGACCTCCGCTTTCTGGCCACGCACTCCCGGCACTGCGGGCTTCACCGGTGGCTCAAAGCTCCAGTGCTTCTGATATACCGCCCCTTCCTTGATCCAGCGCTTAAGCAGCTCGATCTGCGCAGCCGTCACCTTCTTATTCGTCTCCGGCGGCGGCATCACCTCATCTTCATCATGAGAAAGGAGGCGCTGGATCACGCTACTCGCATCAGGATCACCTGCTTTGACCGGAAATACGCCCTCAATCGCCTTGTAAGCACCCTCCGCCGTATCGAGCCGCAAATCAGCCTTCCGCTTCTTTGCATCGAAGCCGTGGCAAGCGAAGCAGTTATCACTCAGGATCGGCCTGATGTCGCGATTGAAGTCCAGCGTGCCCGCCGCAGACGCGGAGACACAGCACAGGACATGGGCAAGCAAGATGCGGCATTTCATGGGGCCGCAAACAACGCTCCTCGATACAGCAGGCTTTCGTTCCGTACGATCACTCCAGATCCAGCGCCAGATCCAGTGCACGCACCGTATGAGTCAAAGCACCCACAGAGACTGCATTCACACCTGTCGAAGCAAACGCGTGAATCGTATCCAGCGTGATGCCACCGCTCGCCTCCAGCCACAGGCGTCCCTGCACCATCTCCACCGCCTCACGCAGCGTTTGCACATTCATGTTATCCAGCAGCAGCATGTCCACGCCCTCCAGCGTCAAAAAGTCCCGCACCTGGTCCAAGCTTGCCGCCTCCAACTGTACACGCGTCCCCGGCCGCTCAGCACGCAAACGGCGTATATTGCTCTGCAAAGCCTCCAGGCTCGGATTCGCCGCGTGGTGATTATCTTTCACCATCGCGTGGTCGTAGAGCCCCATGCGGTGATTTGTGCCGCCACCGTGCTTCACAGCCGCTTTTTCGAGCAAACGCCAGCCTGGAGTCGTCTTTCGTGTATCCCACACCTGAGTCGGGTACGGTCGCACCGCCTCCACATAGCGCCGCGTCTGCGTCGCGATCGCACAGAGCCGCTGGAGGAAATTCAGCGCCGTCCGCTCCGCTGTCAGTAGCGCACGCGTGCTCCCCGTGGCCTCCAGCAGCGTGCTACCACGCTCAAATCGCTCACCATCGTCGATCAGCACCTTCACCTCCGTTTTTGCATCCACCTCGCGAAACACGGCCGCTGCCACCTCCATCCCCGACACGATCCCAGGCTCTCGCGCCACGATCTTCGCCCGTGAACGCGACTCCTCCGGGATAAAGTAAATCGACGTCACATCGCCCGTGCCGACATCCTCGGTCAATGCGGCGCGGATCAAATCAAGAGTGCTGTGGTGCATAGGAAAGAATAGAAAGCAGGTGGCGCAGAACACGCCCACCATCAAGCCCTCCAGCACAAAACTCATCCCTCAAGTCGCATACCGCTCTCGTAGGTGCTGAATGTGCCACTTGGCATCCGTAGGCCGCCCCGTCGCCTCCTGCATGATCTCTGTCGGCGTCAGCGCCGCCCCATGCGAATGCACATTCTCACGCAGCCAAGCCAGCAGCGGCGCATAATCACATTTTGCCAATCCTGCAGCCACACGGCGCTGCTTCTTGGCCGTATGGAAAAGCTGCGCGGCATTCAGATTCCCCAGCGTATATGTCGCGAAATAGCCCAGCCCACCCATGCTCCAGTGAATATCCTGCAAGCAGCCCCGTGCATCATCCGGCGGCGTCATGCCAAAGAGCTCACGGAATTCCTCATTCCACACCTTTGGCACATCCCGCACAGCCAAATCGCCCTTCACCAGGCGGCGCTCGATCCCGAACCGCAGCAAAATATGCAGATCATACGTCGCCTCATCCGCCTCCACCCGGATGAAACTAAACTCACTGCGCAGCACCTCCCGCATAAACGCATCCAGCTTCACCTTCCGCAGATGCGGAAACAGCTCCGCCGCACGCGGCAGCCATCGCTCCCAGAATGCCCTGCTACGGCCCACATGGTTCTCCCACAGCCGACTTTGTGACTCATGAATCCCCAGTGAAGCCGCACTGCCTGCTGGCAGCCCATATTCCAGCCCAGGCAGCCCTTGCTCATAAAGACCGTGTCCAGCCTCATGCATCACACCAAACAGCGACGAAAGGAAATCACCCTCATCATACCGCGTCGTCAATCGCACATCCCCAGGCCCCAGCGTCGTGCAAAACGGATGCGCCGTCGTGTCGATACGACCAGCCTCAAAATCAAAGCCCAAGCTCTCAGCGATCTCTCGATTCAAAACCTGCTGCTTCGCCACTGGATAGCGCCCCCGAAGCGTCCCCGGCTTCGTCTTCGCTGAAATCGCCACAGCCGCACGAGCAATCTCACCCAACTGCGGGCGCAACTTATCAAAAAGAGCCGCAACATCACGCGTCCTCGCCCCCCGCTCATACAGATCCAGAAGCGCATCATAAGGCTCATCTGCATAGCCATACAGATCCGCTTTCTGCCGGGCAAACTCCAACAGTCGCTCCAAATGCGGAGCAAACATGGAAAAATCCGACCTTGATCGTGCCTCTACCCACGCCGCCTTCGCATGTGTGCAAGCCTCGCTCTCCTCACGCACAAAGCGTGATGGTAGCTTAGTCGCCCGCTCAATATCACGGCGCAGGCCCCGTAAATTTGCCGTCTGCGTCGAAAACTCTGGTGGCTCCGACTCCGCACGATCCAGCAGCGACCGAGTTCTCTTCGAAGTCAGCCTTTGATGAGCCTCCCCCGACAACCAAGCCATCTGTCGAGCGCGGTGTTCCAGCGCCTTCTCTGGCATATAAGTCTCCTGATCCCACGACAGAACCGACTCCGTCGAAGTCAGCACCGCCACCTCCGACACGACATTTCTAAGCGACCGATAAGCATCCATAGCCCCCACCCATGCCCCCACCAACCGCCCCCGACAATCCCAAATCCGCGATTGTTGCTATCAACTAATAGTCTGTCCCTTTATCATATACCGCTTGCGCCACGCCGATTCGTTGCCAGTTTCGCCCACTCCTCCTCTCCCCCATCCTTCAGACCCTACTTTTCACTTCTCACAACCCCTCTCCATCATGCGCCAGGCTCGGCTCAAGGCTCCCAAACATCATCCCACCGCGTTCTATCATTGCGTCTCTCGCGTGGTCGATCGCGGCTTTCGGCTCAAGGAGCAGGAGCGTGAGATGTTTGTTGGGCTCATGCGCATGTATGAAACTTTCTGCCAGGTGCGGGTGGTGACGTTTTGTGTGCTCTCCAATCACTTCCATGTGCTCGTGGAGGTACCACGCAGGCCGGAGGTGTTGCCGACGGAGGAGGAGGTGCTGGGGATTGTGCGCAGGGCTTTTGGGAAGGCGACGGAAGGGCAGGTGAGGGCGGAGGTGGAGCATTTGCGCAAGATCGGAGCGCAGGCGGAGGCGCAAAAGATCATCGACGGGCTGATGGCGCGGATGTGGGACATCTCGGCGTTTATGAAGTCGCTGAAGCAGCGCTTTACGCAGTGGTTTAATAAGAAGGAGAAACGCAAAGGCACGCTGTGGGAGGAGCGCTATCGCAGCACGCTGGTGGAAGGTGGTGGGACGGCGCTGGCGATGGTGGCTGCGTATGTGGATCTGAATCCGGTGCGGGCGAAGTTGGTGACAGATCCAAAGGATTACCGGTGGTGCGGCTATGCGCAGGCGGAAGCGGGGATCAAAGTGGCGAAGAGCGGCATCGAGCTGGTGGCACGAGGGCAATTGGAGGGACGCAAACCCGAAGAGGGCCATGTGCAGCACTACCGGAAGCTCTTGTTCACCTGGGGCACGGCATCGAAGACGAATGCGGATGGGACAAAGAAGGGGGCGATCAGCGAGACATCGCGGCGTGAGGTGATGAAGCGAAGTGGGAAGCTACCGGTGGCGGAGGCGCTGAGATGCCGAGTGAGATATTTTACGGATGGAGCGGTGATAGGGGGCAAGGAGTTCGTGAACGCGATCTTCAAGAGCCAGCGGAAGCGCTTTGGTGCGAAGCGGAAGGATGGTGCGCGGATGGTGCGCGGGATTGAGATGGCTGAGGGCACGGAGAAGCTCTGCACGCTGCGTGATCTTCGCGTGGAGGTGTTTCGATCAGCATGAAAAAGGGAGGCCTGAGCGGCCTCCCTTCGTCAGCGTTGTTTGTCGCGGATTATGCCAAAGCCTTCGCGACGGCCTCGGCGGTGATGCCGAGTTCTTTGAACACAGTGTTGCCAGGGGCGCTGATGCCGAAGCGGTCGATGGCGATGATCTGGCCCTGCGTGCCGACGTATTTCCACCAGAGACCGGAGACGCCGGCTTCGATGGCGACACGCTTAGTCACTGCGGCGGGGAGCACGCTTTCGCGATAGTCGGCGCTTTGACGATCGAAGCGTTCAAAGCAAGGCAGGCTGACGACGCGGACGCCGGGCTTGCCTTTGGCACCTTCGACGGCCCACTGAACTTCCGAGCCGGTGGCGATGACGATGGCTTCCAGCGGCGCAGTTTCCTGCACGAGGATGTAGCCGCCTTTCAGCGTTCCTTCGCGGCGTGTGGTGGCGCTGACGCCACCCTGGTGCGGCAGATCCTGACGGCTCAAAGCGAGCAGTGTGGGGCCATCGGTGCGGCTGAAGGCAGCGGCGAAGGCGGCGGCGGTTTCTTCGGCATCGGCAGGGCGGATGACGTCGAGGTTCGGGATCACGCGGAGGCCGCTGACGGTTTCCACGGGCTGATGTGTGGGGCCGTCTTCACCGACGCCGACGCTGTCGTGCGTGAAGATGTAGGTGACAGGCAGTTTCGCGAGCGCGGCGAGGCGGATGCTCGGGCGGCAGTAGTCGGCGAAGACGAGGAACGTGGCACCGCTGGCCTGGAAGATGCCGTCGTAGGCGATGCCGTTGCAAATCGCGCCCATGGCGTGCTCGCGGATGCCGAACCAGATGTTGCGGCCCTTCGGATTGGCGGCGGAGTAGTCGCCACCGTCCTTGATGTAATTCTTGGTGGAGCCAAAGAGGTCGGCGCTGCCGGTGATGAGCTTCGGCGCGGCCTTGGCGAGGTGATTGAGGATTTCGCCGCCGCTGTTGCGGGTGGCGGCCTTGCCTTCGGCGGGATACTCGGGGATGACTTTGAGCAAATCTTCCGCGCTGGCGCTGCCGGCTTCGAGTTCGGCCTGGAGCGCCGGATTGGCGGCGGCCCACTCTTTGTACATCTTGCTCCAGCGCTTGTGGATGCGGCTGCGCTTGGCTTTCAAATCGGCGAAGTAGGCCTTCACGTCGTCGCTGACGTGGAAATGCGTGCCTTCGGGGATGCCGAGGGCTTTCTTCGCAGCATCGACGAATTTTGCGCCGCCTTCGCCGTGACCTTTGGCGGTGCCGGCGACTTCTGGGATGCCCTTGGCGATGATGGTCTTCGCGATGATGATCTTCGGCTTGCCGTTGTCGGTCTTTTTGGCCCGCTGGATGGCCTTGGCGATAGCTTCGAGGTCATGGCCGTCGATCTGCACGGCGTCCCAGCCGAGTGCACGCCACATTTTGAGGGTATCTTCGCTCTGGGTGACGTTGGCCATCGCGTCGAGCGTGACGTCGTTGGAATCGTAAATGAGGATGAGGTTGTCGAGGCCGTTGTGCGCGGCGAAGGAGGCTGCTTCGCGTGCCACGCCTTCCTGGAGGCATCCGTCGCCAGCGAGGGCGATGATGTGGCTGTCGATGATCTGATGCTCGGCGGTGTTGTATTTCGCCGCGGCCATTTTGCCGCTGAGGGCGTAGCCGACGGCATTGCCTACGCCTTGGCCGAGCGGGCCGGTGGTGCACTCGACGCCGGGCGTTTCGTGGAACTCAGGATGGCCCGGTGTGATGCTGTGGAGCACGCGGAACTTGCTCACGTCATCAATGCTCACCGCATAACCGCTGAGGTGCAGCCAGGAGTAGATGAACATGCTGCCGTGACCGGCGGAGAGGATGAAACGGTCGCGATTGAGCCACTTCGGATCAGCGGGATCGCACTGGAGGCTTTGGCCGAAGAGCACCGCGCCGATCTCCGCCGCGCCGAGCGGGAGACCGAGGTGGCCGGAGGAGCACTTGTGCACGGCATCCATGGCGAGACCACGGGCTTCGTTGGCAGCTTTGGAGAGGAGGGCGTTGTTCATGGGCAGAAAAAGGGTGGGCGTAGGCTTGGGGCGGGGAGTTTTTCGGGGGTGCGTTCCTTAGTGGCTCGATTTGGCTGTTTCAAGGCTGAATCACGCGGGTGGCTTGCCGCGATTCAGTGAAAAATGGGATGAACAAATGAATGCGGATGACCGAATGAGGAAGGCCGCCGTACTTACTTCCTCCCGTGCCCATTTCGCTCATTCATCTCTTTCTTCTCGTACTACTCAGTGTTGCCGCTGCTGCGGAGGTGCCGCTGGCCTGGGGGCCGCATGCCGATCTGAAGGCAAAACCCGCTGGCGAGGGGGAGATCGAGATCACGCTGGGTGATGGCAATCCGCATTTCTGGACCGGCATCGTCCCGGCGGGCTTCGATCCGCAAAAACACCGCGTCTTTGAATTGGAATACTTTGCGCCGAACGGTCTCGATGCGGCGACGCTGCGCTTTCGCACGGCGGATGGTAAAATGGCCATCGCAGGCACCGATTCGTTGCCTTTGAGTGAGGCCTGGCAGCCCTGGGCCTTTGATCTGAGCCGCACGCCCGCTCAGCCTGCGGCGGGGCATGCGGAGATGCGCTTCCACGTCGCACTACACGGGCGGGCGGGCACTGTCCTTCGCATCCGCCGCATGCGGCTGCGTGAGATGAATGCCGAGGAGCAGCGCCGACTGGCCCAGCGTGAACAAATCACCGCCCAGCGCAGCCAGGATGCCCAGCGCATCCGCAGCTATCTCGATGCGCAGTGGCCCGCGCAGCTCCACACCGTCCATGCGGGCCTGCACGACATCACTTTGAGCGGTGTGGGCACGGCGGGCATGCATGCGGTGCCGATTCCGCCAGAAGTGGCCTCACATGTCGCAAAGCCCATTTTGGCCGAAAAAGTCGTACTCGATGCCCAGGGCCGATTTCGGCTCATTTTGCCGCGATTGGACCCCAAAACGCAGCGTGATCGTGCCACATGGCGCTGGCGGCTGGCGGACGAAAAGGGCTCCACATGGCTTTCCGCTGCCAAATGGCCCACCGTGGTCGGTCCGGCCCTCGGCGGCACTTTGCCACGCATGCAGGCAAAGCACGCAAAGGGCCTGGGCGGCATTCCGCACATCGCTCAGCCTGAGCATGAGATCTTCCAGCTCGGCATCGCCCATGCGACGATCAATCTCGTCGTGAATGCCTTCATTCGCGACACGCCCGCGCCAGGGCATGTGCCATGGCCATGTGAGGGCCGCACCTACTTCATCCATGAGCGTCTGCTTCACAGCACGGATGCCACCCTGCGGCTTTTGAGTGACCGGGGCATCATCGTCAGTGGCATCTTGCTCATCGGAAATCACCGCCATCCAGATGGCAGGCCGCACCATGCCATGACGCATCCAGAGGCAGAGCCACGCGGCATCTTCTCCATGCCGAATCTGACCGCCGAGAGCCCCGCACGGATCTACGCCGCCGGAGTGCGCCTGCTCGCCGAGCGCTACGATGGCAGCGCAGGCCGCCCCGGTGGCCGCATCGCGAACTGGATCATCCACAACGAGATCGACCAAGCTGGCACCTGGACAAACATGGGCGACCAGCCGCTGGAGCGTTATTTGGAGTCCTACATGCGCTCCGCGCGGCTCGTGCACCACACCGCGCGGTTGTTTGATCGCCATGCACGCGTCTTCATCAGCCTCACGCATCACTGGACGCGGCGCAGCAGCGGCACAGGCACCTACATCGTGCGGGACATGCTGGAGCTCTTTGCGAAAATGGCGCGGGCAGAGGGCGACTACGAGTGGGGCGTGGCCTACCACCCTTATCCACGTGATTTGCGCAATCCAGACACCTGGGCCGATGCCGATGTCAGCAGCGGCTTCGACACCCTCTACATCACGCCGAAGAACTTGGAGGTCCTGCCCACCTTCCTGAACCAGGAGCGCTTTCACTTTGCCGGAAAGCCGCGCGGCATCCTCCTCAGCGAGCAGGGCTTCAATACACCCACACTCAGCGAGGCCGATCAGCGCCGCCAGGCCGCCGGGCTCGTGTACGTCTTCCAAAAGCTCGCCAAGCTCCCGCAAATCGAAGCCTACCACCTCCATCGCTACCAGGATGCCCCTGCGGGCGAAGGCGGCCTGCGCCTCGGCATCATCACCGAAACCGGTGCGCACAAGCTCGGCTGGGATGTGTACCGCGAGATCGGCACCGGCTCAGAAAAAGAGCGCCACTTCACCGAGCAAGCAAAACACCTCTGGGATGCGAAATGAGCTCTTCGGAGTTCCACCGCTTGTTCCCATCCTTGATGAACTCGGCCCATCCGCAGCGTTTTGAGTGCCGCGCATCATGAAATCCACCCTGCTCCTCCTCGCCGCCCTTTTCGCCACACTCGCACACGCGGAGGACATCCGTCATCAGCCACCGAAGGATCTGAATGGCTATTTCCCCTTCGATCCGCCCTCCTCACTCAGCGAGTGGGATCAGCGCCGGGATTACGTCCGCCGCCAGATCCTCGTCGCAGAAGGCCTCTGGCCCATGCCCACCAAAACACCGCTCAATGCCGTCATTCATGGCAAAGTCGAAGGCGATGGCTTCACCGTGGAGAAAGTCTATTTCGAGAGCGCACCCGGCTTCTACGTCACCGGCAGCCTGTGGAAGCCCAAGACCATCCAGGGCAAAGTCCCCGGCATCCTCTTCGCCCACGGGCACTGGCAGGATGCACGCCTCTCCCTCGCCACCGATGACGTCGTGCGGCGTGAGATCGCTGCGGGCAGTGAGCGCTTCGAAAAAGGCGGCAAAAGCATCTTCCAGAGCCTCTGTGTGCAGCTCGCTCGCATGGGCTGCATCGTCTGGCAGTGGGACATGCTCAGTGACTCCGACTCCGTGCAGATCCCGCGTGAAGTCGTGCATAAATTCGCCAAACAACGGCCCGAGATGAACACCACGGCCAACTGGGGCCTCTATAGCCCCCCGGCCGAGTCCCACCTGCAATCCATCATGGGCCTCCAGACGCTCAATGCCGTCCGCGGGCTCGATTTCCTCCTCTCCCAGCCAGAGGTCGATCCCGAGCGCACCGCCATCACCGGAGCCAGCGGCGGCGGCACCCAGACCATGCTCCTCGCCGCCATCGACGACCGCATCAAGCTCTCCTTCCCCTGCGTCATGGTCAGCACCGCCATGCAGGGCGGCTGCACCTGTGAAAACGCCTCCCTCCTACGCATCGGCACCGGCAACGTCGAATTCGCCGGCCTCTTTGCCCCGAAACCCCAGGGCATGAACACCGCCAACGACTGGACCAAAGAAATGGCCACCAAAGGCTTCCCAGAGCTCCAGAAGCTCTACACCGCACACGGCGCAAAAGACAACGTCCTCCTCGTCCGTGGCGAGCACTTCCCGCACAACTACAACGCCGTCACCCGCAGCGCCTTCTACACCTTCATCAACAAGCACTTCAAGCTCGGCCACACCTCACCCGTCATCGAAACCGACTACGAACCCCTCACCAAAGACCAACTCAGCGTCTGGGACGCCCAGCACCCCGCACCCAAAGCCGCCGATCCCGACTTCGAGCGCCGTTTGCTCAAATGGTACACCGAAGACAGCCAAAAACAGCTCCAAGCCGCCGACGCCGAAAAAGTGCTCCGCCCCGCCATCGAAGTCGTCCTCGGCCGCAGCTATGACCAGGCAGGCAAAGTCGAGTGGCAGCTCTCCGACAAGCAAGATCGCGGCGATCACCTGGAAATGACCGGCACACTCACCAACACCACCCACCAGGAGGAAATCCCCGTCGCCTGGCTTTACCCGAAGAACTGGAATGGCCGCGTCATCATCTGGCTCGATGACCAAGGCAAAACCGGCCTGCAAAGCGACGAGGTGAAAAAGCTCGTCGCAGCCGGTGCCGCCGTCGTCGGAGCCGATTTACTCTTTCAGGGCGGCCAGCCCGTCCGGGAAACACGCGTCGTCGCCAATCCGCGTGAATTCGCCGGCTACACCCACGGCTACAATCACGCCCTCTTCGCCCAGCGAGTGCATGACGTGCTCACGCTCGTCACCTTTCTGCGGAACACCCGCGTCAGCACCCACCCCAGTCCGAAAAGCGTCTGCCTCGCCGGTTTGGGAGAGCAGACAGGCCCCATCGCCATCGCCGCCCGTGCCTTGGCCGGAACGGCCGTCGATCGCGCCGCCGCAGACAGCCACGGCTTCCGCTTTGGGAAGATCCTCAGCTACCGCAGCCCCATGTTCCTCCCCGGCGGCTCCAAATACCTCGATCTCCCCGGCCTCATCACCCTCAACGGCCAAAACCCCCTCTGGCTCCACGGCGAGCCCAATCCCACCCCCGGCACCGCCACCGAGTGGCTGCTGAAGTAAGCAGTGAGTCCCCCCGAGGCTTCGGGCTTTGGCATCCTTGGACTGCGGCAGCCTGCTGCCGCTTTTCCGAGGCAGCCCTGCTGCCGCCGAAGTCTCCTGGTGGACGAAAAACGCACGAGGCTTGCGCAAACGCGAAAGCGCCTTGGCGAAACATCGTCTGGGAAGATTCGACGGCCAGCAGGCTGGCCTCCCGAAAGCGGCAGCAGGCTGCCGCAGTCCATGTCACGTCAGGCCTCGCCGGAAATCCCATGAGCCCAGATTCGACAGAAGAATGGGGACAGGAGAATGGATTGGCCTGAATCTTTTGTCCCCATTCTTCTGTCGATGAAGCTCCGCTTGTTTCCTGAGGGGCTCGACCCTTCCGAGGTGCGTCAGGAGGTCTGAGCCTGGCGCGAGAGGCTTCCCAGGGGATCGCTTGCGCCCTTGGGCCTCGGGCGGTGCTCCTCAACCTAGCTTCGCAAGATACACAATATTCAGTGGACGAATTAGATTCTGCTGAGGTTTAATGAGGCAAATAAACGAAGTTCAATAAAACCTCCCAATGAACAGCGCTGACCTCGACGACCTGATCACACGCCTCGAAGATGAAATGCCTGATGACCCTGGCTTCCTTGGCATAATGATTCAGAGGCACGATTGGAGACCAATTTGGGCGCTTATTAAAGAGATTCAGGCTGGTTTTAGTGGTGGGGTTCGTTATCCGACCAAGCCGGACCGTGAAAGCGCATGGAAGCGTTTTTGCACACTTAGAAACGAGGCTTCACGCCGAGCGGATCTTGAAAAAAGCCATTTGAGATCGAAGTCCGAGCATCATCGAGACTACATTATGAGCGAGTGCAGGGGTATAGGCTGGTCTTCTTTCTCCGATGCGATCTTCTTTTTTGATCAGACTTCAGTCGAACAGATGAAGAGACGGGCGAAGTATCTCACGGACGTGATGCGCTATTTCTCGGAGCATAAGCATGAGATGCTCGGCCAGGAGAAGCAGGAGTGCCATGAACGCATTCAAGAAGTCAAAGAGGAGCACGAGAGATTTTGGGAGCAAAATCGTGAAGCCAAAGAAGCCAAACGTGATGAGCGTGCCGAACGCTGCCGCGCCAACCTTGAGCGAAACAGAGAGAAGTATGAGAAAGCATCTGGTGCCTTAGAACGCCTCAGAGACAAAGCTTCTGATCTAAGATCAAAAATTTGAGACTCGGATAGTGAGAAGTGGATTGGTATTTGGAGCGACTGGCTGTCCGAGGCGGAGACCAAAATTACTGACATCGAAGAACAGTTAGAGCGGCTCGACCAGTGGATAAAAGAAGATGAAGATAGACTAAATCAGCTTGGAGGGTAAATCGGGTCAGCCATGCAGCGAGCAACCGCCAGAGAGCTTGTGGGGTAGTAAATTGGTTTGCGCTGGAACCCGCCGTGCCAAGTGCTAATCCTTATCAGGCTCGGGCCGCCACTTTGTCTATGCGCCACCTGCGCTTAGACATCTAAATCAGCTTATGCCTCTCTTGCCGCCCTCAGAAATTCGCTCCGTTACCGGAGTTTCCGCAGAACAAATCGTTCAAATGCGCTCGTTCCTCCAAGGAGCCGTGTATTGCTGGGTGAAGAACCGTAGTGACGAACAGTTTGCACTTCGAGATCTTGTTGGTGGCGAAAATTTTGAATGGAGCGGCACACCACTTTATCCGCTTTTTGAGAAGCATTCTCTTCAGGGGAAGAATGACCCGAGCGCTGTTGCTGCAGCAGCCAAAGACGCAGGATGGCTGCTCAAAGCCGTTTTAAACGATGATAAAGGTACTTTTATCGTTGGTGATGCTGGTCTTGCGAACGGCTACAGGTGGGTAGGTAATGAGCCGTAAGCTACACCAGCCGCCCTTCAAAGCGAATTGCTACTAGCAATGATGAAGCTCATGGGCTGTCGTTTAACCACTATCTAGCCGTGATTCAGCACATCTTCGGTATGGCCCAAGTGCTCTGCCTTCAAAATATAACAGACCCACTCCTCTCCCTACGTTTCATTTCCCCACATGAAACCCCTCCTCGCGCTCTTCCTGACCCTCACCGCCGCGACCGCCGCTGACCTCACCTTGCTCGACGCGGGCAAGACGGACTACCAGATCGTCCTGCCGGATGCGGTGCCGACTCCGGCCATCGACGCGAGTCTTCAGCAGACGGCTCGATTGCTCCAGACGGCGTTTTTGGCGAACAAGGCGGAGATCGTGGTCGTGCGTGAAAAGGAGCGGGATGCTTCCAAACCGGCGTTGATGCTCGGGAACACGGTTTTGGCGCAGAAGAATGGCGTGGAGGTCACGAAGCTGCGGGATTGGAGCTATGTGCAGCGGGTGGTGGGGCGGGATGTGATCCTCGCGGGGAATGATCAGGCATCGAAGGCGAAGGTGGAGAATGCGCGGAGGCCGAACTGGGATCGCGTGGGCACGGCGAAGGCGGCGGTGGATTTTGCGCGGGAGTTTCTCGGCGTGCGCTTTCTGTATCCCGACCTGCCGGGCTACACGCCGGTGAGCGGCGCGGCGAAGATCGACCTCATGGCGTCGCCAGCCATCGAGTTTCTGCCGATGAAGACGATCACGGTGCCGGACACGCTGAACGTGACGAAGACGCCGCTGCTGCGCGTGAACTCGGCGCATCCGGCGGGCGCTTCGTTTTACGATCTCGCGCACAATCGCTTCCCGCGCGTGGATGAGCAGTTCGGCGGGCACACGTGGGAGCGAGCGGTGCCGGCGGAGTTGTTTGCGGAGCATCCGGAATACTTCGCGCTGATCAGCGGATCGCGTTTGAAGCCGGAGGGCAACGGGCAGTATTGCCTGTCGAATCCCGACGTGCAGGAGCGCATCTACCGCGACCTCGTTTCGCACCTGGAACGCGGCTTTGACAGCGTCGATCTCGGTCAGCCGGATGGTTTCCGCGAGTGCCAGTGCGAGAAATGCGAGGCGCTCTACGGCACGGGCAAGGACTGGTCGGAGAAGATCTGGATCTTCAACCGCGAGGTGGCGCAGCGCGTGGAGAAATCGCATCCCGACGGGCAGATCACGATGATGAGCTACATCCTCACCGCACAGCCGCCGAAGACGTTTAACCAATTTCCCGCGAACACCTGCATCATGCTCACCGGCACGAACGAGGAAGACATCGCCCCGTGGCGGGGCATCGAGGTGCCGCGCGGCTTCACCGGCTACGTTTACAATTGGTGCCCGAATCTCGGCAGGCGCTACACGCCGATGCGCACGCCGGGCTACATCGAGCTGCAGGTGCAAAGGCTCGCCGCCGCACGCATCCAGTCGCTGTATCGCGACGGCCCCGGCCAGCTCTTTGGCCTCGAAGGGCCGGTGTATTACACCATGGGCCGCATGTTTGATGATCCGGCGAACAACCACGCGAAGGACCTCATCCCCGAGTTCTGCGAGGGCGCGTTCCCGGACAAGAGCATCGCCTTCTACATGCGTGCCTTTTATGACGAGCTGTATCACGCCATCGCGCTCTACTCCGACCACATCGGCACGCGCACGGATGTGTGGACCTACAAGCCGCTGCCCACCGATGCTCGCGGACGCAAGACGGTGCAGGACCCGTTTCAGCTCATCGCCTTCCTCTACACGCCGCGCGTGCTCGCCGCGATGGAGGGCCACCTCGCGCAGTCCGAGCAACTCGCCCGCACGCCGAAGATCAAAACACGCCTCGCACTCGTCCGCGCCGAGTTTGATTACCTGAAGCACTTCGCGAAGGTCGTGCACCTGCATCAGGCCTGGCAGATGGCACCGGATCAACCGTCGCTGCATCGCCTACTCGATGCCATCGACGCGCGAAACGCCTTCATCGCCACGCTTTACGCCAAAGGGCATCAAAAGGAGTGGAACCACATCCTCTTCCCCTTTCCCGGCCACGACGCGAAGCACCTGCAACTCGCCCACGACGGCTACCAGGAGCCTTATGCCAACACTTGCTTCAACTGGGACACGAAAGCCATGCGCCACGCTCCGCCGCCCGGCCTTAAAAAGCTTACCATCGCCAAAACGACCGCCAAACTCACGCTCGACAGCCCCGAGTGGCAAACCGCCGCCGCGCACGAACTCACGCTCCTACCGCCCCTTCACACGCTGCCGCGTCCGACGACGATCCGCCTCCTCTACGACGAAAACGCCCTCCACCTCCGCGCCGAAGCCACGCTCGGCGATGAAACCAAGTTCACCGCCTTCAACCGCGACCGCATCCTCACCAACCAAGAAGCCATCGACCTCTACCTCGCCCCGAACCCCGCCCAACCACTCTTCTACCGCTTCACCCAAGGCGCCAACGCCGCCAGCCGATACGACGCCCTCAACGGCCGCATCACCGACGTCATGGACCCCCGCCACAGCAAAGACGACCCCACCTGGAATGGCGACTGGACCAGCGAAACCCGCGTCGATGCGAAAACGAAGCGCTGGCACGCCCACCTCGTGATTCCCTTCAAAACCCTCGGCGTCGAACCCCCAACCAAAGGCATCACCTGGAAAGCCAACTTCGGCCGCAACCATGCTTTACCGCGTGAGCAGGTGGACCGTGCGATTTGGTCCTCCTCACTCACCAGCACCCGCATGGAAGACACAAGCGTGATGGGCGAGATCGTGTTTGAGTGAGCGGGGCCATCAATCGATGCCAAAGTCTTCAATGAACCGCTTATCCTCTCCATAGGCCTCCTCCTTGAGTCCCAACTGCTCCATGACGATTTGTTTTACTTTGCTGGCAACCTCAGACTCAGGAACAGGACATGTGAGATGAGCTGCCAACTTCTCCAAAGTATCCACACTCTCGGGAATCCTATAGGTTCGATCTGCCCAAATCCAGCCTCCGAGAAACGCCACCATGCAGAGAGCCGCCAGCATCCACTGACCGGCGAAAAGACAAACCACCCCGGCTAGGAAGGACCATCCGGCCACCTTGCCGCCTGGGCCGTGCGGGATATTCCGTGGAATCGAGAATGGTGCGAGCCGCTTCCCCAGCTCTTTCCAATGGCTGATGCGGTGGTCGGCAAACAGCTCATTGAGGCTTTTGTCCGCTGGCACCTGCTTGTATCCCAGGCCTGCGAATGCATTCACCAGTATCGTTCGAGTGTCGAGGTGTTGCACTCGACGTCTCTCTTGCACAACAAAGTCGATCACATGCTGCGGTGTCCGCATTTTCTCTGCGGCGGAGTCGGGAATGCAGATCCCAAACTCCTCCTCGAAGGACATAACAAGCTCGACTGAGTCCATTCCCATGTCTTGGTATTCTTTGCAGGCTCATTGTTGTCAAACGACTAGAGCTACATGGATAGCGGCAGCCTGCTGTCGCTGAAGTCAGCTGGTGAACGAAAAACGCCTTCATCTGGCGCATGTGCGGAGCCTCCTCCCGTGCAGTTTCAAACAGCCCAAAGTTTTCCCTGCAAGGGCGGGCATCACGGGCAGGCAACCAAGCCCTCTGCAATGGCCAGTTTGCGTTGGGAGCGATCAAAGCTGACGAGATGGGTGACCCCAAGCTCCACGGCACAAGCGACGTGAATGATGTCCATGGTGCCAAAAGTGTCAGGACCGGTGTGGCGCATGCAGATGCGTTGTGCTGCGGGGTAAAGCCGAGCGCTGGAGACCTCACGCCGGACGAGGACACCGTCAGCGAGGGCGCGTTTGAGCAGATGCAAAGCGTCAATCGAATCCTGTTGGGCGACTGCATGCTGAAACACACTGCAGCGGATGGCATTTTCTGCTTCCAGCAGCACGAGGCGGCTCACATGCAAAACCGCCTTGCTGGAAGCCCACCACTTCCACGCTTTGGAGCCATTCGCATCGCCCAGGAAGGCTGAGACGAGAAAGCTGGCATTCGCAAAGTGCATGACGAGGATCAGCGTCCTTTGCGCAAATCACGAACGAGATCAGCGGCGCTCCATGAGCGGTCCGCGCCCTTTTTTTCGCAAGCCTGGCGGAACTGATCAAACACGGGAGCCGGGATACGGCTTGCACGTTTGGTGCGGGACTTGGGGGCCAGGGTGGATTTCACGCAGGGAAGATGATGGCGGAAGATGCTTTTGCAATCAGACGTTTATGCCTGCCTCCTCACTCACTAACTCCCACATGCTCCCCGACGACCAAGCCCGCCGCGCCTACTGGACTGAGCAGATGGAGGCGGGTTATGCCATCGTGCAGAAGCTCATCGAGTTTCCAGTGAAGGAATGCGGCGAGCGCTTTGCCTCGATCCCCGATGCCGCAGCGGCTGCAGGCGTGGAGATGCTGTTCTCCACGACGAAGATCGCGGGCGATCTCGACCGCGTTTATTTCCTGCGGCAGAGTTTGGTGCGTGATGTCATCAGCATCGGCCGCGAGATGAACGAGCGCGGGTGGATCTTGAAGATCGAGGACGCGTTTCGCTCGCTCGACATGCAGCGGCAGCTCGTGCGGAAGCCGTCGGTGTTCGACAACGTGCTCAAAAAGACCATGTGGGAGCTCGGCGGGCAGATTCCGACGCCGGAGATGATGTTCCGCCGCGCCATCGTGCTCACCGCAAACATGCCAAAGATCGGTGCGCACATGTCCGGCTCCGCCATCGACATCTCCGTATTCCGTCGAGACGACGGCACGGAGGTCTGGCGAGGCTTTCCCTACCTCGAGATGAGCGAGCACACGCCCATGCGCTCGCCGTTTGTCGCGCCGGAGCATGTCGCCACGCGGCTGGACATCTGCGCGATGATGGAAAAGCACGGCTTCATCCACTTCCCCTTCGAGTTTTGGCACTTCGACAAGGACGATGCCGGCATGCACATCCTCACCGGCAATCCCGCCCCCTGCCGCTTCGGCCCGGTGAACTGGGAACCGCGCACGAATGAGGTCACGCCCGTCGAAAACCCGCTGGAGTTGCTCAATCCGCTGCCGGTGATCGAAAAGGAGATCGCTGCGGCACTGGAGCGGGCCCGTGCGTGAGGAGATCGAGTCCTCGCGATGTCTCATTCATCAAGAAGAGGCTCGAAGTCCAAGAGAGGAGGGT
>JADJPW010000008.1 GCA_016713035.1 Verrucomicrobiaceae bacterium | reverse complement strand
GCTTGCGCAGACGGCGAGCCACCAGAGCGGTTTGGGCAGCTCAGGTGAGAGACTTTCACCACCTCGATGTGTTGCTCCATGTGCTGCGCCTGCTCCATATTGCAGCGGGATGCCATCAAGATGAGGAAGTCGATCTCCGGCTTAAAGGCGTGCGCATCTACACGCTGCTTCGCATTCCGCATGCCAGAGCTGCACCGTCACATCTCCGGCACCAGCCACCACGACTGCTGTATTCGACGAATTTCTGGCCCCAGTGGCGTGCGTGTATCCAGTGAGCGGAAAACATCCCCGCAGGCCAGATGATGAAAGCGTGGCACGGGAGCCGAGCACCTACTCCTGCGCCCCCTGCCGGCTGCCAGGAGCCAGAGGATGAGGAGAGTGGCGAAACAACGAGCGTGTTGATGAGGTCAGACATGACCGTGAGGGTGCATAGCACGTCCCCGCTGCGACAACTTGCCGTGCGGCGAAAAACACCTGTTCGATTTCTAACGCTTTCAGGTCACCGCCTCCTCTCGCAAAATGGTGACGAGGCTGCGGGGAGCCCGGCTACGGCAGGATCGGTCGGGCCAAAAAGCAGCAGCGATGGCACGCCGCAAGCTGCTGCGAGGTGCGAAATGCCACTATCATGACCGAAAAAGGCCGCGGAGGTGCTCAGGCGGCTCGCGAGACACTCAGCGGCAGTGGATGCCAATTCGGTTCGATCCCGTGATCCGCATGCCGCGCCCGGCCTCTCCGGTGATGAAAATCACCTCCAAATCGCCCATTTTGTCCGCCAGGGCCATCCAGCGATCGAGCGGCCAATTTTTCGTTTCCGGAGCCACTACCGATAGTGGATGGCGATTCGGCCTTTTTCGACGTTTCGACGCGGAAAGTGCGTTTTGAGCAAATGCTCTTCCTCCAGGAAAAAGGCCAGTTTTTCCAAAGACCGTGCCAATTGCCGCGAGGCGTGCCGTCATTTCTGCACGCGGTGCGGGTCTCGATCAGCGTCTTGACGCCGATTCGCCCATGCTGGCGCGGAAATGGCCATCTCTGATCAAAGAGATAGCTGACGATGAGGTTAAAGTTACGCAGGTGCTCGGCTAGTGCCTCGTCGATGGCGGCACTTTCGCGAACAGCGCGGCCATGGTGCGGTGATCTAGGCTGCGAACGGTGTCAGGAGTCCTGCCGCCTGTGCGAGCGTGGCGATGCTCAGGGTAGCCCATCACCCCCAGGTGGCAGAGGGGGGGGATACTGTCCTTCAGCAGCCGCAGCACGGGCAGTGTGAGAGATAAAGTCGCGATAGCTCCGCCACGAATGACGAGAACGCGGGGCGTGGTAGATGGAGGCCGATGGGCCTTTTGGTGCGTCATGGTTCGAAAATAAACAAGCATTCATCTAGCCCCATTGTCTGGTTTTATCCTCAGAGGCCCTGATCGGGGTGAAGCAAGTGACTCCCTTCATGAAAAACCTCCCTTCCCTCCCCTCCTTACAGCACTACTGGCAGCTAGCACAGCCACCGCCCACCCCCCACCGGCGGGACATCGGATTCAGCCCAGGCTCCGTGGCTGGCTCGGCACACATCACCATCACAGACCCTGGCGACCACGTCTGGCGACTGCAAAACCTCCACCGATCTGATCAACTGGACGAATCTGGAGACGCTGAAGGTGCACAATGGCCATCTCACCCGGTGCCTACACACCAGCGGCTGGCACGACGCGTCTTTCTACCGCACGGAATACAATGCCACGCTGCAACGAGAAAGCCTCTCCAGCACCACCCTCCACCGCGCTGGTGCTCCCCACCACGCCATGTGACTAATGATAATACCGTGCCGCCGCCGGCCTTTGCGGTGAATCCCATCCTCGGGCAGGATAACATGCCAGTGACCAACGTGACCACGGACGCAGGTGCCAAGCTGGGCCGCATTCTCTTTACGACAAGCGCCTCTCGCTCAATCACACGGTGTCCTGCTCCTCCTGTCACCAGCAGCAGCATGGCTTCTCCGACCCACGCCAGATTCAGTGTCGGCTTTGAGGGCGGACTCACCCGGTCGCAACAGCATGGCCCGGAGCAATGCACGCTGGTATCAGCGCCGCAGCTTCTTTGGGATGAGCGCTCTGCCACGCTGGAGAGCAGGTGCTCCAGCCCATCCAGAATGCGGTGGAGATGGGCATGACGCTCCCCGCTCTGGAGGGCACGCCTCGGCGCAGAGCCTTTCTATACAGATCTCTTCAATCAGGTGTTTGGCAGCCCAGGTGTCACCTCCGACCGCATTAGCCGTGCGCTGGCGCAGTTCGTCCGCTCCATCATCTCCGTGCAGTCGAAGTATGATGCCGCACGGGCTGCAAACTTCGCGATCAAGGTGCGAATTGGACCACGCAGGAGGAGCAGGGCCGCCAGCTCTTCAATGCCCCGGCAACTGCAGTGCCTCACCACGGCACGGATAACTTCGTGCCCGGACCGAACATCTTTAATAACGGCCTGGAGTTCCCTACGTCGATCTCGGGCGTGGTGCGATCACGGGAGTCGCCACTGATAATGGGAAGTTCAAAGTGCCTCTCTGCGGAACATCGAGCTGACTGCGCCCTACATGCACGATGGCGCTTTGCCACGCTGGAGCAGGTGGTGGACTTTACCTTAGCAACCAAGCGGTCGATAATCCGAATCTCTCCCCTCCCTGCGCCTGCCACCTCCTGGCGGCGTGCGTCGCCCGCACTTCACCGCTGCGCAGAAAGCCTCACTCGTGGCCTTCATGAAGTCACTCTCTGATTCCCGCTATCGCGACGAATCCGAAATTCAGTGATCCATTCAATTACGGGGACTGAAGCTCAGCTCTGCAAAAAGTGCGCCATCTCCGAGAGGGTGAGCGTGGCCGCCGGGGCTGTGGGGGAAGAAGTCACAGCCGTGATCGCCCCAGGGTAGCTCCAGGAAGTCGCAGCGGGCGGGATCGGCGATCATGCGGTGCATGCGGGCGCTGTGCTCCACCCACACCAGGCAGTCGGAGCTGCCGTGGATGAGTAGCGTGCGCGGATTGTCTTCACGGAGATGCTGGGTGGCGGAGGCGCTGTGATAGTTCTGCGGCACGGCCTCGGGTTCACCGCCCATGTATTGAAGGACGAGCTTCAGCGACTTCAGGATGTCATTCGGGTAGCTCCACTTCCGGGCGAAAAACATATCTGATGGGCCATACGGCGATGCAGCCCTTCACGCTCAGTTCCTGGCAGCCGTAGGCACAGGCGGTGGCGATCTGTGCCCCAGCGCTGCGACCGAGTAGGATCAAATCCTCCGCGTCGATGCCGAGCGTGGCGGCATTTTCCCGCGTCCAGGCGACGGCGCGGCGCACATCGTCGATTTGTGCGGGCCACGGATGCTCGGGGGCGAGTCGGTAGCCGAAGGAGAGCAAAACGACATCGCAGCGTGCGACGAGGGCACTGTTGGCACGGCGGAATTCTCCGGGATCGCCGCTGTCCCAGCCACCCGTGTGCAAAGAGAGCATGCAGCGCCTTTTCACGGCCTGCGAGGCCCCTGGAGGCTGATAAATCACCACATCGAGCTCTTCATCGCCCTTTTGCCAAAAAGGCCGTCTTTCGACCGAAACGCCGTTTCCTTGCCCAAAAGGGCCAAAACAGCCGCAGGATCGAAAAAGGCCGTTTTCGAGACCGTGCGATCTTCCAGGCCTGAAAGGCTGGTCGGGCAAAATCCAGCGCTAGGAGTGGGATGACGAGATAGGCTGCACTCTCATTCCATCTCCACAGGCCGATGATGAGGCAAAGCAGCGCAAGCCAATGCCCGAACTCGGTGGTGAGGAGCCTGATCTGCCAGCGCAGCCGTGAGCGTGGCTGGAGGTGCTGATTGAGCAGCAGCAGACAGAGGATGGCCAGAAGGAGAATGCCTGGCGGGATCATGCGTCACAGACCGGATTTTTTCTTCCACGGCAGCCAGCGGCGAGCGCGGCCCTCTCCTCCCAGCGCCTCGGCCAGGATCTCCGTGTCTCCGCTGTCGAAGTCCTCTGCTCGCGGCAGACCGATGGGCAGGATGGGCTCTTCTTTTTTCACCGGGATGGGTGCGGCAGCGGGTGCAGCGGTTTCTGGGATCGCAGCGGCGGCGTTTTTTGATTCAGCGGCGGCACAGTGGCCTGTGGGCCCACCAGTCCGCCGGAAAGGATGAGCTTCATCGCATCCTCCATGCTGATGCCAGCATCGGTGATCTTATCGGAGTCCACCACCAGCAGCAGCGCGGTCATGGGGCTGGGTGAGGTGGGCACCAGCACGCTGGTCATGGCCTTGCCACTCTGCGGATCGCAGAATTGGCCTGTGGCAAAGCCGAGCATGCGTGTGCCGGGGATCGGATAGTCGATATAGACGACACGCTTCAGATTCTGCCGTGCTCCAAAACTGCGGAAGCTGTCGATGACCTGCTTCAGAGTCTTATAAATGACAGCGATGAAGGGCACACGCAGCAGCAGCTTGTCCGTGGCATTGACGATGCGGGCACCGATGACGTTCGTGGCCATGATCCCCAGCGCCACGATGACCACCAGCGGGATCATGAAGCCGACGAAGTCCGTGACACGCCGCACCAGCGGATCATCCAGCCGGATCACCTCACGCCCGGCGATTTCCTTCAGCATCTCGGCCACATAGCCCAGCAGGCCCTCACTCCAGCCGTGGAGGAGATTGTACACGAACTGCAGGATCCCAAAGGTCACGATCAGCGGCACCGCCATCGCGAGGCCCGCGATGAATTTGTTTCGCACCCACACGACCCAGCCCTTGGGCATGGCATCGATCGTCGGAGGTGGAGTGGGTGGCTCAGTCGTCATCTGGAGGCGGAACTATCGACGTAAAGCAGGCGACGTCAAAAACGATCCTGCTTATTCATCTCCTGCCTTGCCAAATCACCCCCCACACCCGCTAAAACCGCCGCACCATGACCACTGACCGCCGTTCCTTTCTGACTTCCCTCGCCGCAGCCACCGCTACCTCCGCTCTCGCCCGCGACTGGTCGGGCCAGACGCCCGAGCGCTACCCGGACCCGGATGTCATCGCGCTCGATCCGTCTTTTGAAAAACTCGTGCAGGGCAATGCACCCATCCGCCGCCACCACACCGGCATGCTGTGGGCTGAAGGCCCCGCCTGGAACGGCACGGGCAACTACCTCGTCTTCAGCGACATCCCCAACAATGCCCAGATGCGCTATCTGCCCGAAGACGGCCACGTGTCCGTGCTGCGCAACAACGCCAACAACAGCAACGGCAACACCTTCGACCTCCACGGTCGCCAGATCAGCTTCGAGCACGGCACACGCCGCGTCGTCCGCTACGAGCTGGATGGCAAAGTCACCGTGCTGGCCGAAAAGTTCGATGGCAAGCCCTTCAACGCCCCGAATGATGGCGCGGTGCACCCGGATGGCTCCGTCTGGTTCACCGATCCCGGCTACGGCAGCATGATGGACTACGAGGGCAACAAAGGTGAGCTCCACCTCAAAGAATCCGTCTATCGCATCGACCCCAGCGGCGAGATCACCAAGATCACCGAAGACCTGGAAAAGCCGAATGGCCTCTGCTTCTCACCCGACTACAAGAAAGTGTACATCGTCGATACCGGCAGCCCGAAAAACATCCGCGTCTATGACGTGGACGGCAAGACAGTGAAAAACGGCAAGGTTTTCGCCACGAACAAAGGCCAGCTCGCCGACCCCAAATCGAAAGGCAACTCCGACGGCATCCGCTGCGATGTCGAAGGCAATCTCTGGGCCAGCGCTGGCTGGATCGGCGATGGTTTTGCCGGCGTCCACGTCTTCAACCCCGATGGCAAACTCATCGGCTTCATCAAACTCCCAGAAACTGCCAGCAACGTCTGCTTTGGCGGCCAGAAGCGGAATCGGCTCTTCATCACCGCCTCCCAGAGCCTCTACTCGCTCTATGTGAATACACGCGAGCGCATTTTTGCTGAGAGCTCACGATCCCATGTCTCCACGCGACCTTTCTGACCTCGAAGAACGCCTTTCCAGGCCCACACCCGCAGTGATCGACCTGATGCGCCAGGTGCCAGGTGACTTCATCGTACTGGGAGCCGCGGGCAAGATGGGGCCCTCGCTCGCACGCATGATCAAGCGGGCGAGTGAGGAGGCGGGCACGCCGCGCCGAGTCATCGCCGTTTCACGCTTCAGCTCACCGGGCTCGATGGAGGCCTTCACCGAGCACGGTATCGAAGTCGTCGCTCGCGATTTGCTGGATGCGAACGCCGTGGCCTACCTGCCCGGCGCGGCGAATGTCATCTACATGGCAGGCATGAAATTCGGTGCCACTGGCAATGAATCACTCACCTGGGCGATGAATGCGTGGCTGCCCGGCATCGTGTGCGAGCGGTATAGCCGCAGCCGCATCGTCGCCTTCTCCACCGGCAATGTGTATGGCCTCACGCCCGTGGATCATGGTGGTAGCCGTGAAGAAGATGCCCCGCAGCCAGCGGGCGAGTATGCCATGAGCTGCCTGGGCCGTGAGCGAATCTTTGAGCACTTCAGCCGCGCACGCGGCACACCGGTGTCGCTGATCCGGCTCAATTACGCCTGTGATCTGCGCTACGGCGTGCTCATCGACATTGCTCGCAAAGTGTGGGCAGAGGAGCCCGTGGATGTGACGATGGGCCACTTCAATACCATCTGGCAGGGAGATGCCAATGCTCTATCCCTGCTCTCCCTGGCACATGCTTCATCCCCTGCTCAAGTTTTTAACCTCACAGGCACTCGCACACTCTCTGTGCGTGACACCGCGCTGCAGCTCGGCGAGCTCTTTGGCAAAACACCACGCCTCATCGGCCAGGAGGCTGCGGATGCACTCCTGAGCAATGCCACACGCTCCGTCGTCACGCTCGGGGCTCCCTTTGTGAGTGAGGGCGATCTCATCGAGTGGGCCGCGCAGTGGATTCAGCGCGGTGGTGCCTCACTCGGCAAACCCACGCACTATGAATCACGCGATGGCAGATTTTGATGTCCGCGCCGCTTTGCAGCGTGGGCTAGTCATCCCGGCATGCCCGCTCGCGCTCAACTCCGCGCGGCAGCTCGATGAGCGCCGCCAGCGTGCCCTGCTGCGTTATTACCATGACGCCGGTGCAGGCGGCATCGCCGTGGGAGTGCACACCACGCAGTTCGCCATCCGTGATGCGAAACACGCGCTCTTTGAGCCAGTGCTCACCTTGGCCGCAGAGGAATTTAAAAAGGATGCACGCCGCCTCGTGCGCATCGGCGGCGTGTGCGGACTCACGCCGCAGGCTTTGGCAGAGGCGGAGCTGCTGCGGTCATTGGGCTACGATGCGGCCCTTTGAGCCTGGGAGCACTCAAAATGGCCCCCGAGGCCGATTTGATCGCCCATTGCCGCCGAATCGCCGAAATCATGCCCATCGTCGGTTTTTACCTCCAACCGGCTGTGGGCGGCCGCGTGCTGCCACGGTCCTTTTGGCGAAAATTTGCCGAAATCGAAAAGGTCGTCGCCATCAAGATCGCGCCGTTCAATCGCTACCAGACACTGGATGTCATCCACGCCGTCGCGGACTCCGGGCGCAGCGACATCGCCCTCTACACCGGCAATGACGACACCATCGTGCATGACCTGATCTCGCCCAATCGCATCGTCGGCGGCCTCCTGGGCCACTGGAGCGTGTGGACACAAAAAGCCGTGCAAATCCACGCCCGCTGCCGCACCGAGCCCGTCTCGGCCGCATTGCTCGAACTCGCCCATGAGGTCACAGACTGCAACGCCGCCTTCTTTGATGCCGCGAATGGTTTTGCAGGCTGCATCGCCGGTCTGCACGAGGTTTTACGCCGTCAGGGCCTGCTGGAGGGCCTGTGGTGCCTCGATGAGCACGAGACGCTGAGCCCCGGCCAACTCGCCGAGATCGACCGCGTCTATGCCGCCTACCCCCATATCCACGACGATGCTTTTGTCGCTGAAAACCGTGACAAATGGCTGCGTTAAGTCCACACATCCTCCCCCATGAAAAAAGCCCTCCTCGCCTTACTCACCCTCACCGCCTTCCTCACGAGCCCCGCACAGGAGGTGAAGCCACTGAAGGTGCTCATGGTCTGCGGTGGCTGCTGCCATGACTATGCGAACCAGAAGCTCATCCTGGCGGAGGGCATCAGCGCCCGTGCGAATGTGGAGTTCACCATCGTGCATGAGGAATCACGCGTGAAGGATGACCGCACGCATCAGGTCAGCATTTACAAAAGCCCGATTGGGCCGCTGGATACGATGTGGTGGTGCATAACGGAGTGCTTCGGTGCGGTGACGGATGTGCCTTTCGTCGAAGGCATCGCCAAACCACACTTTGAGGGCGTGCCCGCCGTGATGCTGCACTGCTCCACGCACAGTTACCGCACTGCCAAAACCGATGAATGGCGCAAATGCGTGGGCCAGACATCCATGAGCCATGAAAAGAACAGCGACCTGAAGGTACGCAACGTCGCTGAGGCACATCCCATCATGAAGGGCTTCCCCAAGGAGTGGAACGACACCAAAGACGAGCTCTACAAGAACGAAAAGCTCTGGGAGAACTTCACCCCTTGGCCTCGGCCTATGGTGAGGAAACCAAGAAAGACCACCACGTCATCTGGGTGAACCAGTATGGCAAAGGCAAGGTCTTCGGCACCACACTGGGCCATGGCAACCACACCATGGAAGACCCGATTTACCTCGATCTCGTCACACGCGGCCTGCTGTGGTCCTGCGGCAAGCTGGGCGAGGATGGCAAGCCGCTCCCCGGTTACGAAGCGAAACAGAAATGACCCGCCAGCAACTCATCCAGGGCTCCATGCGGCAGGGCGGAGAAATCGCCGTGATCGTGCTGCTCGCCGCCGTGCTGCAATGGCTGTGGCCACAGGGCTTTCTCAGCATGCAGGGCTTTTGTCTGCTGGTGCTGGGCTTGGCACTGGCGAAGACGGTTTTCTTCTTTGTGGAAAACCTCACCCACATCCTGCTCGCGACACGGAACAACATGCCCTACCACCGCGTGCTGGGACTCATGGGCGTGAATATGGTGCAGATCACGCTGTCGTTTGCGTTCGACTTCTGGTGCCTCCAGACGGCGAATGCGGCCAGCTTCAGCTCCATCAATGCAGAATGGAGCCGCGCGGAGCAGGTCTTTGAGTTCTTCTTTTTTAGCGTGCTGAATTTTTCCTTCTTCGGCTTCGGCGATGTCACGCCGCAGACAGTGCCGGCCAAGCTGGTGACGATGATGGAAGTGCTGCTGGCCTTTTTTACCGTGATCTTTCTGCTCTCCGATTTCATCAGCCTGAAGGACAGCCTCCGCGCCGAGGACAAGGAAGCGCAGAAGTAAGCGGCACATGCAGTGAGAAAGGGCTGCCCATTCTTGCGCAGGTGCCTAGTCCAGCACTAAAGTTCTGCCTTCATGCCTCTGTTCCCGAATTCCTTTGATCCAGGCATCCTCGTCTGTGGCACGGCGCTTTTGGCGCTGTGCGTGCTGTGTTGGCTGCTCGGAGTGGCACTCTTGCCCACGAGCGCGGCGGGGGAAGATTGGCTGGAGCGGATCGCGCTGCGTATGGCGGCTGGAATGCTGTTTTTATCCGGCCTAGCGGCGCTTTTCGTGCTGCGCCGAGTTTCTTATGTCACGCTGATTCCGGTCATTCAGATCGCGATGGCGCTTTGGGCCTGGAGAGGCCAAAAAAGTGCCGCGAGCAGCCTGCGGACTGCTTTTTCATCCAAGAATGCCGTACTGCTCATCGGTGTGATCGTGGCCACTGCGGCCTTTGAGTGGTGGAATACGGGCTGGGTGGGCTGGGATGGGCGACTGAGCATCCTGCACACAGATTATGGTCACTTTAGCAATCTCAGCCGTGGCCTGCTGGAGTCCCGTGTGGCGGATGGATGGAGCTCCACCCTCGGTGAGTATGCGGTAGGCTCCGCCGCGTGTCGGGACATCTGGTATCACTGGGGACCGATGTGGATCGCCGCAGCGCTCATCTCCCTCACTGGCATGATGCCGCTGGCGGCGCTGATGCACGTCACGGGTGCCTTGATGGACATCATCCTGGTGCTGACTGCGGGGGTGGTGCTGCGGCGCATCACCAGCATGTCCCACGGGCGCAGCCTACTCATCGGCGCAGCTTCGCTGGTGAGCGTGCAGCTCCTACGCCAGCTCGGACAGCATTGGTTCGCGCTCTCTGCCGCCACGGAGTCTTTGCATTTGGCGCGATTGAGTCTGGCTTACATGTTTAGCTATAAGCTGGAGGCTGCCGCAGCACTGGCAGCGCTGCTGTTTTGGCAAAAAGGCCAGGGCACCATGGCCACGGCACTGCTGGCATGTGCCGCGATCGCCTCGCCGCATGTCGTCGCTACGGGCGGGGTGATGGCAGGCGTGCTGGGCTGCTGCGCCGTGATCCGGCGTGATCGTGCTATGCTACGCATCGCGGTGTGTGTGATTACTGTGCTCGTCGCGGCATGGGCCACGCTGCATTTCGTCTGCGGCGTCGGCTTGCCGAAGGCTGAGGGAAGCAAGCTCATCGAATGGAGCCTCCAGCATCTCTGGACCACGCTGCACCTGGGTGTGCGTGACTGCGCGGTGGCGCTGATCCTCGGCGCACTCTCGCTACCCGGCATCATCACCCTCACGCGTGATCAGGAGGCCAAAACACGCCACATCGGCTGGATGGCGCTGAGTGCGCTGGTGGGCTCGTTTTTCGGATACCGACTGCTCGCTGGCGTGGCGGATAATATGCACTTCATCATCATGGCGCATGCCTTGCTGGTGATGCCTGCGGGCGTCTGGGGACTCGCACTGCTCATCCAGCGTGCTCAGACGCCCTCTTGGCTGCGCCGAGTCGCTGCACTACTCATCGTGATCGGCACCATCATGGGCGTGGCGGATCTGAAGCAGCAACGCAGCGTGTATGAACGCCCCTGGAGCATCGAAGAACTCGATACCGTCAAAAAAGCCCTCGCAGGCCATGCCGTCGGTTATTTCGCCAAATCGGATGGCGGCTGGTGGCTGCCCATTCACGGCTCTCTGGCGGCCACGCTGGAGGCACGCTGCATCCGTATCGCACCCATGAAGTCAGAGCTACGCGGCGGCACTGGCGTGGCACGCTACTACGGCGTGAGTCGTCCCTTTGAGCTCGTCCCGCCGCTGCCAGATGAAAATATGGACGCATGGTCGCTACGCTTTGCCCGCCATGTCGGCATCGATTACCTCATGGAATGCGGGAAAGACACGCTCCCTCCCTCGATCAAAGCGCAATCCCGCGAAATCGCCCGCATCCCCGGCCTGGTCCTCTACAAACTGCCCGCAGTGAAGCCATAAAGCACACTCGACATCAGCTCGTCCGCATCCCACTCATCCCTCGTGCCCGAAGAAGCCCCCTCCACTGACCACCAGCCCATCCACGATGCTCGCGAAGCTCTGAAGAAGTACTTTGGCCATCGTGAATTCCTCGATGGTCAGGAAACCGTGATGGCCCAGGTTTTAAGCGGACGTGATACGATGGTCATCATGCCCACTGGCGGCGGTAAGTCGCTCTGCTACCAGCTCCCCGCCATGGTCATGGACGGCGTCACCATCGTCGTCAGTCCGCTCATCGCCCTGATGAAAGACCAGGTCGATGCGCTGGAGCGACGCGGCATCCCCGCCACTGTCATCAACAGCACCCTCACCCTCGCCGAGCAGCAGGAACGCATCGAAGCACTCAAGCGTGAGGAGTATAAGCTCGTGTACGTGGCCCCAGAGCGCTTCCGCAGCCGCATGTTCACCAATGCATTGCGTGGCGTGCAGATCGCACTCTTTGCCGTCGATGAGGCGCACTGCCTCTCGCAGTGGGGCCATGACTTCCGCCCCGACTACATGCGCCTCGGCGAAGCGCTCGACAGGCTCGAAAGACCCCAAGTCATCGCTCTCACAGCCACCGCCACGCCTGAAGTCCGTGCCGACATCGCGAAAGTGCTGCAACTGCGTGACCCCTTTGTCGCCATCCGAGGATTCGAGCGGCCGAACCTCAGCCTGAACATCCTCCAGACCAAATCGAACGCCGATAAATACGAGCGCCTCATCAAGCTCATCCAGCAGCACAAAACCGGCATCATTTACTGCGCCACACGCAAACGCGTCGAAGAAGTCGGTGAAGAACTGCGCTACAAAAAAATCAAAGCCATCGAATACCACGGCGGCCTGGATGACAAAGAGCGTGAAGAACGCCAGACCAAGTTCATCACCAAAAAAGCCGACATCGCCGTCGCCACCAATGCCTTCGGCATGGGAATCGACCGCAGCGACGTGCGCTTTGTCGCCCACTTTGATGTCCCAGGCAGTGTGGAGGCCTACTATCAGGAAGCAGGCCGTGCTGGACGTGATGGCGAGCCCTCCCAGTGCGATCTGTACTTCAATTTTGCCGATACTCGCACGCATGAGTTCTTCATCGAAGGAGCGAATCCATCTCCCGAAATCATCCGCCTCACCTACCAGGCGCTTTTGAACCGCAGCGATGCCGCGCACGAGGTGCATGCCAGCATCGACGACATCACCCAGTTCGCCGGTGCGAAAAACAGCATGTCCATCAGCTCCGCACTGAGTCTGCTCAGTCGCATGGATGTCATCGAGCGCTTCGACATCCCAGGGAAGCGCATTCGCGGCACGCGGCTCCTCCAGCCCGATCTCAAAGCCAGCAAACTGCCGCTCGACCTCAAAGCTCTCGCCGAAAAAGACCGCCGCGACCGCGCCAAGCTCAAAGCCATGATCGAGCTCTGCTACGACGACAAAGCCTGTCGCCAAGAGCAAATCCTGCGCTACTTCGGTGAGACAGAAAGCACCCCCTGTGGCTCATGCGATGTCTGCCGTGCTGAAGGCGTGCAGCCACCACGCACCGGCACCGAGCAAGAAGTCACCATGCTCCGCCAGGCACTCAGCGGCATCGCCCGTATGTCCATTCGCCGCGCAGATGGCACCTGGGAGGGCCGTTTTGGCAAAGGCCGCATCATCAACATGCTCGTCGGCAGCAAATCGAAAGACATCGTCGATGCAGGCCTCGATCAGGCTCACCACTTACGGCTTACTCAAAAACATCGGCACCCAGGCACTGCATCCTCTCTTCGTCGAAATGGAGAAAAACGGCCTCCTCCTCACCGAAGGGGACGAATACCCGAAAGTCACGCTCACCAAGGCTGGAGCCGCCGCCATGAAAAATGCGGATGACATCAAGCTCCGCTGGCCATCCATGATGCAGGCCACCAAACCATCGAAAACCAGCAAGACGGCCAAAAGTGAAGAATTCGCCGCCCGCGAGCTGGGCTTCGATGAGGCTCTGTTTGATAAGCTCAAGCGCCATCGCAACGCCTTGGCTCAATCCGAAGGCGTCCCCGCGTATGTCATTTTCAGCAATCAAACGCTGGAGTTCATGACCCGCCTCAAGCCCAAAACCATCGCCTCAGGCCGCGAAATCCGCGGAGTCGGCGACAAAAAGGCCACGACTTACCTGCCTGAGTTTATTCAACTCATCGCCAAGCACGACGCGGGCTAAGTCCACTACGCGGCAGCGAGGGCATCGAGGAGGTAGCGTGAGGGCTGGAAGTGCTCGATGAGGACGGTGGTGACTCCATCGCGGTGCATGCGGGCCTGTTTGATGTCAAAATTGGGCGTTTTATGCGGAGCGAAGAGGATGTCATCGTGCGTGGCGTTCTGGTGGCGCTTGAACTGCGCAGGCGTGATGTGGCCGCCGAGGTGGTCGTCACGCCCCGTGGCCAGATGGCATGTGCCGAGCACTTTTTCGTCCTGAATGTCCGCGCCGGAGACGGGGAGGACTTGGGTGCCGAATCCGAGCTCTCCGAGCACGCCGGTCATAGGATCATCGAGGAGTTTGGCATTGTGCTCGTCGATGGTGGACTGGAGCCCTTCGATGAGCTCCGCCCGGATGATGCGACCGCCGGTGACTGTGAGCTTGCCGAGTGTGCCGTCTTCGTATTTCAGCGGGAAGGTGCCCTCTGCGCCGGTGGGGACGAAATAGACCTCTCCGGCGGGTAGATTGGCGATGTCGGGTGTATCGCCTTGGCAGAGACCGTGGCTCTTCTGCGCCTCTTGGCGGCTCAGATCGAGGTGGATGGACATGTCGGGGCCGTTTTCGACAGTGAAGTCGATCTCGACCCAATCAGCACGCGTCATGGCGAGGCGTAGTTTTTCCGCGTCGCGGCTGACGTCTTCGTAATCGACGGCCAGACCGGAATGAAGGATGACATCATTGACGCCATGGAGTGTGGCACCACGGAATCCATACTGCTTGGCAAAGGCGGTGAGCGGCGCCGTGGCGGAAAAGGTGGAGATGCAGAGGATGATGTCGTGATGGGGATAGACGTCATGCTCCAGACTGAGCTCTGTCCCGCTCATATCGACGCAGCGGTCTGGAAGGTCGAGATTGCTGCCGGTCGTCTGCATATAGGCATAGATCTCGCCACCGGTCAGTCCGAGCTGGGCCGCGACGCCGTTCTTGAGACCGAGGTGAAAGTGCTGGTAAGCACGCTGCTGCACGGCGCGGGCGGGATTTCGGAGAAAGGACATGTTTTTCGCCTCATCGAGATCCGGCAGGTCGATGAGGATGCAGATATTCCGACCCTCTGTGGGCTTAAAAACGGTGCTCAACAATCGAGATAGGTCGAACTGGAGAAAGGTGCGCTCAATGGCGGCGGATTGGACGGTTTTCATTCGTTTTAGGGGGCTGGTTGTGGGGCGAGATACGCTGTGAGCGGCGGCGTTGCAAATGACGCCTTGGCGACGTCTGTGTGGCGGATACTGCGACAAGTTGCTTTAGCCGGCGGCGAACTGCTCCCACAGTAGTTTTGCCACCATGGTGAAGACGACGGCGATGAAGATGATGCGGATGAAACCGGCACCGTGCCGGATGGCCATGCCAGCGCCGAGTCGGCCACCGATGAGCTGCCCGGCGATCATGGCGGCGGCGATTTCGTAGTTCACACGGGCAGAGAGCACAAAGACGATCAAGGAGGCGGCATTGCTGGCGAGATTGACCACTTTGGTGAAGGCGGTGGCGCGTGTCAGCTCTAGCCCGAGCAGGGAGATGCATGCCAAGGCCCAGAAGGTGCCTGTGCCTGGACCAAAGAAGCCATCGTAGAATCCCAGCACGGAGCCTGCGGCACAGGCGAAGGCGGCCAGGCTCATCCGCGCCTGTGATGCGGTCTTTCCCAGGCCTGGACAGAGCAGTACGTAGAGGGCGATGCCGAGCAGCATCCATGGCACGATGAGCTTCAGCACGGCATTGCTCAACTGGGTGACCGTCCATGTGCCCAGGCTGGCAAAGAGGAAGGTGACGACGATGGGCAGGCGCATCTGCGGCCAGTCGATGAGGCCTGCCCGTGTGTATTTCCGCACGGCCATGAGGGTGCCCCAGGTGGACTGCATTTTATTGGTGCCCAGGGCCATCTGCGGCGTCAGCCCAGCCCACAGGAGCGCGGGGACGGAGATGAGCCCACCACCGCCTGCGATGGAGTCGATGAAGCCAGCGCTCAAACCGGCGCAGAAGAGCAAAAGGAGCGTTTCCCAGGTCATGAGCAGCGATTCGGCAGCATCCCGCCCTTACGGCAGTTTTGGCTTCACACGAGTGGTGCCATCTTTTTCGACGGGATAGACGGCATTTTGCGCTTCGAGCCCGGCGATGAGTTTTTCCATGAGGCGCTTCAAATCGGCGGGATGGGACTGGGAGAGGTCTTTTTGCTCGTAGGGGTCTGTTTCGAGGTGAAAGAGCTGGTAGTGGCTGCCACCAGACACCTCGGTGGGGAAGTAGTGGTAGATGACTTTCCACGCTCCGTCACGGTAGGTGGTGAAGTAATGGGAGCGATGCGGTGCATGCGGGTAATGCATCAAAAAGGCCTCTTCGCGGCCTGCATCACGCTGACCGCTGAGGAGGGAACCGAGCGCACGCCCGTCGATGACATGGGAGGCAGGTTTTTCCACACCTGCGAGGCCTAGCACGGTGGGAAAAATGTCATACACGGCAGAGAGCTGGCTCTGCACCGCACCGGGAGTGATGGGGAGGCTTTTTTGCTGCGCATTGTCCGCGGCGCTTTTCGCCCATGCAGCGATGAAGGGCACGCGGACGCCGCCTTCGTAATGGGAGCCCTTTTTGCCACGCAGAGGCGCTGCACAGGCCACGGCGTGCTCGTGACCGAGCGGGGCATCACTGCCGTTATCGCCCAAAAAGATGACCAGCGTGTTTTCCGCGACGCCGAGAGACTCTAAGTGGTCGAGCATGTCGCCGAGGGATTTATCCATGCCTTCGATGAGGGTAGCAAAGGCCTGCGCCGGAGCTGGCTTGCCAGAATTAGCGTAATTCGCGGCGAATCGGCTGTCGCTGTTGAAAGGCGCATGCACGGCATATTGCGGGAAGTAGAGGAAGAAGGGCTTTTCGGCCTGCACGGCATTCGTGACGTGCTTTTTGGCCTCCAGAGTCAGTGCCTCAGTGAGGAAGATGTCCTGGCCGTGGTATTGCTCCAATCCAGGCACGGCATGGCTCGAGCGGGCAGCTTTGCCTGGGGCTTTTTTCTTGCCCTTGCTCTTCCCGCCGAAGTTTTCGGTGCCGTAGTAGCTAGCTGGAGCACCGATGGAAGCCCCGCCGACATTCACATCGAAGCCGAGATGGATCGGATCAGCCCCCTCGGAGCCTGCGGGGCCAAAGTGGCCTTTGCCGACATGGATGGTGCGGTAGCCCGCGCCCCGCAGCAGAGCTGGCAAGGTGACATCCCCTTTCTTCAGCCCGCGCCAGTTCCAGTCCGGGGCACCTTGGGGGCCAGCGTTGTCGTTGTCAGGATTGATCCAGTTGGTGGTGCGGTGGCGGGCGGCGTTTTGTCCGGTCAGGATGGAGATGCGCGTGGGTGAGCACACGCTCATGGCATTAAATTGATTGAAGCGCACCCCACGGGCCGCGAGCCGCTCCATATTCGGCGTGCGGTAGTACTCATTGAGCGGGTGCTTCACCGGCTTGCCATCCGCCCCAGTCAAAAACGGCACCGAGGTGTCCATCACACCCATGTCATCGACAAGCATGAGAAGGATGTTCGGCGGCGCAGCATGCAGCACCGCATGGAGAGCAAGAAAGACGACAAAGAAGCGAGAAAGAGACATGGCAGGCAACGGAACGCAGGCTGTGAAGTGAATCTTCGCGTGGACCATCATCAAGGCTGTCGGTGATGCCAAATCATGGCCAACATGGCATTCTCGCTGGCTCCTGCTGATCCCCATTTCGTCAGCTTATGAGCCTGCCACACGCTCTGTTCCTCTCGCGGAGCGAGAGGACTACTTTGCTTCGCTGGGGTTGTTTGCTTTGTTCTCTTCAACCCACCTCACGGCTTGGTGATGCACTCGTCGAGGTTCATCAGGGCGGTGGCGAGGGCGTAGTGGGCGCTGAATTCGGTGGGGGTGAGGGATGGTGGCAGAGTGATGTCGGTGAGGAGGGCGGTGGTGGCTTTGAGATCGGTTTGGGCGGCTTCGTATTGCTGCTCCCAGAGTGTTTTGAGCACGCGGGCTTCTGCGGCGGTGGGTGCGCGGGCGAGGGCAATGCGGAAGGCGTGGCTGATGCGGGCATCGAGGTCGCTGCTGGGAGCCTCTGCGGCGATGCGGAGGGCGAAGTGCTTCGCGGCCTCGACATAGACGGGGTCATTGAGCAGGGTGAGGGCCTGGAGCGGTGTATTGGACCGTGAGCGGCGCACGACGCAGGCCATGCGGGCGCTGGCGTCGAAGTTCATGAAGCTAGGATAGGGAGAGCCACGCTTCAGCACGACGTAGAGGCCACGGCGGTGCTTTTCACTGCCGGGACTGACTTGGTAGTCGTATTGCTGGCCGCCGACTTTCCGCCAGAGCCCCTCGGGCTGTGGTGGACGGATGGGCACGCCGCCTTGCTTCAAATCGAGCAGTCCGGCGATGGAGAGGGCATTGTCACGGATGGCTTCGGCATCGAGTCGGAAACGCGGAAAGTGGGAGAGAAGCGCGTTGGTGGGATCGAGCTGCGCACCCTGCCCTGAGCTGCTGCTTTGCAGATAGGTGTCGCTCATGACGATGAGCTTGAGGATGTGCTTCATGTCCCAACCGCTGTCCATGAACTCGCAGGCGAGCCAATCGAGCATCTCGGGGTGGCTGGGGGCTGCACCTTTGATGCCGAAGTCCTCTAGCGTGGTGACGATGCCCTGACCAAAGATCTCTGCCCACCAGCGATTGACGGTGACGCGGGCGGCGAGTGGATTGTCACGGCTGGTGAGCCATTTGGCGAGGGTGAGGCGGTTCGGAGGGCCGGATGCGGGCTTTTTGAAAATAGCGGGCGTGGTGGCGGTGACGGGGGTGGTGGGGTCTGTATAGACGCCACGCTTGAAAATGGCGCTCATGCGGGGCTGGGGCAGTTCCTTCATGACTTCGGTGCTTAGTCGCTTGAGGGCGGTGAGCTGCTTTTGGAGCTGCGCTCGCTGTTTTTCGAGCTTGAGCACGGCGGGGTCTTTTTGAGCGGTTTGGGCCTCGGATTCGCTCGCAGGGAGATTCGCGGCGACATCGCCCGTGATGCTGGAGAGGCGCATGCAGCCGATGACGAGGCCGTTGCCGAAATTTTGCTCCATGCGGATGGTGAGCTTGGTGCCAGCGGTGATTGGGAGCGGTTTTTCGAGCTCAAAGGCTGCCCAGTGTGGCTGACCAAAGCGGCGACCGATGGCCCATGCGCCACTGCCTTTTCGGGTGATGAGGTTTTCTACGGGGTAATTGGCCTGCGAGTAGTCGGCGTGGGCGGATTTGAATTTCAGCGGCTGCGTTTTGCCATCGGGCAGGGTGAGGGTGCAGTCGAAGGTGTGGAGGACAAAATTTGGCCGATTGGCCCCGCCGCGGCCTGGGCCTTCGCCAGGGATGCTGGGATGTGTGAGGGCCTCAAGAAAAAGTCCGCTGAGTGCCCCTGCGGTGAGTGGGGCCTCCACCGTGTATGTATCGGTATCGGGAACTGGGCCAGTCAGGAGCGTGCTGCCGTCGGGCTGGAGCTCGGTCTCGGCATCGCTTTCGGTGATGAAGGCCTCGGGCTTGAGCAGGGTGAAGGCGTTTGCCGTGGCTTTCTTGGATGGCTGCGCGGTGGTAGTGGCAGCGGCGATTTGGTGATCGAGCGTTTGGATTTCAGCGGTGATTTTTCGGCGCTGGGACTGACGCTGCGCATCTGGCAGCTCAAAGGCGGTGCCATTGAACTGAATGGAGCCTGGCGTTTTCGGATTCGTGCGCTCAGCTTCCTTCTCGGTGTTGTTGTAGTAGGCGAGGAGGCTGTAGAAGTCTTTTTGGGTGAAGGGGTCGTATTTGTGGTTGTGACACTGAGCACATTCGAGCGTGGTGCCCAGCCACACGGCGCCAGTGGTGTTGACGCGGTCGATGACTTGATTGATGCGGCTTTCCTCGGGCTCGGTGCCGGCTTCGACATTGGTGGGGGTGCAGCGGTGAAAACCGGTGGCGATGATTTGGGAGGGCTTGGCATTCGGGATGAGGTCGCCAGCGATTTGCTCGAGCGTGAACTGATCGAAAGGCATGTTCGCATTGAGCGCATCGACGACCCAGTCGCGGTAGGCCCAGATGTCGCGCAAGTCATCACGCTGAAAGCCGTGCGAGTCAGCATAGCGGGCGAGATCCAGCCACGGGCGTGCCCAGCGGACACCGAACTGCTCGGAGGCGAGGAGGCGGTCCACGAGGGCCTCATACGCGAAGGATGAAGTGCTTCGTTTATCTGTCTTTGACTGAGCACTTAGCACTGCGGACTGAGCACTTGTTTCTTTGGCCATCGCAGAGACGAACGCATCCACCTCCGCGGGAGCGGGCGGCAGACCAGTCAGATCGAGGCTGAGACGGCGGATGAGGATTTCCGGTGCTGCGGGCGGTGCGGGCTGCAAACCTGCGGCGGTAAGTTTTTGGCGGATGAAGGCATCCACCGGGTTTTTCGTGCCTGCGGGCACCTGGGGGCGCTGGGGCGGCAGGTAGCTCCAATGCGTGTGCGGCTCGATTTTGGCGGGCCACTTTGCCCCCGAGTCGATCCAGGTCTTCAGCGCGGCGATTTCGGCGGGCTGGAGGCGTGTGCCACGCTTTGGCATAGCCTCTTTGTCCTCACGCGGGAGCTGCACTCGGCGCAGGAGATCGGCACCGATCTCAGCATGACGTGGAGAGCCCAGGTCGAGGCGGAGCTGGCCTTTTTGCACCTCCGGGCCGTGGCATTCAAAACAGGCACGCTGGAGCACGGGGAAGACTTCGTGGGAGAAATCTACCGCGAAAATGCTGGTGGCCGCGAGGAGTGAGAGGGAGGCGTAGCGGAGCATGTGCAGGCCTAAAACGACAGCTCGGAGGCGAAAATTGATCCCCAGAAGGGAAAAGTGGAATTGCCGTGGGCGAAACGGCTCACCGGGGAACCGTGCTTGCCATTCCGGCCATTTCCGCCTAGAACGTGGGGAATTCTCCTCCCCACTCCAATTCACATGAGCCAGCTCTCCACCCCCCAACTCCCCGCGCAGGGCATCCTCGACCCCCTCGGTGACGAAGACCGCGACATCCTCAGCGGATACGGCGAATTCCTGCCCGTACAGCCAGGCCAGCATCTCATCGAAGAAGGCAGCCAGCAGAGCAGCCTGTTTTTTGTCGTCTCCGGCAAATTCCACGCCACAGCGATGCGTGGCGGGCATAAGGTCCTCCTCGGACCTGTGCAAAAGGGCGAGACTCTGGGCGAGATCAATCTGCTCGACCCAAATGTCGCCTCTGCCACCGTGACCGCCGTGGAATTCTCCCAAGTGTGGCGCATCGACGGAGCTAGCCTGGAATCCTACATCAATGAGTATCCACGGCCCGCAGCATGGCTCCTCATCGGCGTCGGCCGCACCATCGCGCACCGCCTGCGTGCAGTGAATGAGAAAATCGCGTCCTTCTACGCCTGATCCGGGTCCCTGAAGCCACTCACCCCGCATGGACGGCCTGCTGCCATTCCCCGCGCACGACTGGCAGGCCGCTGCGCAGGTATTCTTTCTGCTCGCGGCGGCGCATGCGCTCTTCGATTTCCCCCTTCAGGGAGAATTCCTCGCAGCGTGCAAAAATCGCCACCTCCTCGCACAGCGTGCCGATCCAGCTCGACCAGTGAGCCTCTGGCCGTGGTGCCTCGCCGCACACTGCTTCATGCACGGCGCAGCGGTCTGGGCCGTGACAGGCTGCTTCACCCTCGGCTGCATCGAGTTCCTGCTGCACGGCGTGATCGACTTCATCAAGTGCGAAGGCAAAACGACCTTCACACAGGACCAGGCGCTGCACTACACCTGCAAGCTCGCCTATGTGGCCATCGCGCCATTCGTTTGATCAGGTCGTTTTTTAAAACACTGCCGAGCTGCTCACTGCAACGTCTCCACCCGCATCCACGTCGGCTCACTGCGCACGCACTTCAGACTGTGTAAAGCAGCCAGCGCCTGCTTCATATCGCCCACTTTGGCATCATGCACCATCAGGACAAGGGAGGTCTCACCCGTCGTCGATTCCAGATCCTCTGGCTGCAGCATGCTGGAGATACCAATGCCGCGCTTACCTAGCTCCGCCGCCACCTGGGCCAGCACACCAGGCACATCATCCACCGTTAGGCGTAGGTAGTGATGCGACACCGTGTCATCGACCGGCTTCGACTTCCCATACAGCCCATGCGGCACGAAGCCACTATGACGTGCACCATGCATCAGCACCGCCGCAGCCTCACACAGATCACTGATGACACTGCTGTTCGTGGGGTCCTGCCCTGCCCCGCGTCCGTAAAAAAGCGTCTCACCGACGATGTCACCATTGACCAGCACCGCATTAAAACTGCCACTCACACTGGCCAAAACATGACTCAGCGGAACCAGCGTGGGCTGCGTCCGCACCTCCACCAGACCGTTTTCATCAGCACGAATGATGGAGAGCAGCTTGATCGTGTAGCCCAACCGCTGGGCGAACTTGAAATCCGTGATGCTCACACGATCCACGCCTTCGACACACACCTTATCCGGCGGGATCCAGAATCCATAGCTCAGACTGGCCAAAATGATCGCCTTATGCGCAGCATCCCAGCCACTCACATCCAGATAGGGATCAGCCTCCGCAAAGCCCTTATCCTGGGCCTCTTGTAGCGCTGCATCGTAGCTCAGGCCAGCCTGGCTCATCCGGGTGAGGATGTAGTTACACGTCCCATTGATGATGCCGTGGATGGAGCGGATGTGATTCCCCACGAGCCCCTCTTGCAGCACCTGAATGATCGGAATCCCACCCGCCACAGCAGCCTCAAAGTAAATCGGCACCCCACATTCCTCCGCCAGAGCGAAGAGCTCCTGCCCCCGCTCTGCCAGCAGCGCTTTATTGCCAGTAACGACGATCTTTTTCGCCCGCAGCGCGGCGCACACCATGTCATACGCCGTCGTCGTCCCACCGATCAGCTCCACGATCACAGGAATGGCCGGATCATTCACAAGCTCCTGCCAATCCGTCGTCAAAGCCGCCGCAGGTACCTCCACATCGCGTTTTCGGCCCAAATCACGCACCGCGACTCTTTTCACCCGAATCTCCGCTCCCGTGCGTTTCGCGATCAGCGCCCGGTTTTTCTCCAAGTTCTTAAAAACACCTGCACCGACATTTCCGAGGCCAGCGAGGCCGATTTCGATAACACGCGGAGAACTGGCTAAAGACATGAGAATAAAGGAAACGAAAGAGTTTAAACAAAGAGGGCCGTAGAGATGGCGGAAGGCACAAAAAGCGCAACTAGGCAGTTCCCAGGGCACCAATTCCCCACTCCCCCACCGCCCGAGTCCTCCATAAGCCCCAGCCACGAGTCCAAACTCAAATAGTAACCAAGCTAACAGCTTTCACGCCCTCATCCAGAAGTCAGACATCCCAATCCACTTGCCCATCAGATGCTTATCAAATAACCGAAACAATAAAACTATTAATCCGGCACCAAGATAGCATATCAAATCATGCCTCAATCGTGGTGCGCACAATGCGCTTTCTAAATACCGGATTAATAATAGCGAGCCTGATAACTTATTCATGAGGTGGCTCCCAAAATTCGGGCCAGTAGCTGAGAGATCAGTTAGGGTGGTTGCTGGTTGGGAACAGCACCCAGACACCCAATACCCTAGTGAAAGCCAAACGTAGAAGACATAACTCACAGTTCAAAGCCCGCGTGAATAACGAGCCTTGTAACTTATTCAAACTGGCCTTCACCGGTCACTATGTGCCGGTGGGCAATCCCTCGCAGTTCGTGTTTCACGAGCGGTGACGATCACGAAAGGTTTTTGACGAGAGGCCCGCCGAATAGCGAGCCTAGTTACTTATTATTATTTGCCGGGTTAATATTGAGTGTGCCACCGAAGTATGCGGTATCGCAGGTGGTAGGCTACATCAAGGGCAAGAGCGCGATACATCTGGCACGGACATATGGCGGACGACGACGAAAGTTCGTGGGGCAACACTTTTGGGCGAGGGGCTACTTCGTCTCAACGGTGGGTCGAGATGAAGCGGCGGTGCGAGCGTACATTCAAAACCAGGAGCAGGAGGATAAGCGTCTCGAACAACTAGAGATGTTCAACGGGTCATAGCCACCTACTGGCGGCCCCAAGCACAGAACAACCCGCTTTGAGCGGTTAACACATTACAAGCCCCCGGCTTTGTCGGGGGTGTCTGACTTGGGCTCCTCCGCCTCCCTGCGATAGCTTCCGGTCGTTCGGAGTTTATTGGACTGGTGCCGTCAGACGGGCGGCCTGCACGGCAAGCCGGAACAAAAAGCCATGTTCCTGGAGTTCCCCGGGTCGAACCAACCGGGCATGACTCAGGTCGTTCTCCAGCATGGTGGTGACCTGCTGGGTGAACTCCCGGTCGGCGAAGGCCATGGTGATTTCGAAGTTGAGCCGGAAGGAGCGGTTATCAAAATTGGCGGTGCCCACGGTGCAATACTCGTCGTCCACTACCACGACTTTGTGATGCATGAATCCCTTGGTGTAACGATAAACCTTGATCCCGGCCTTCTGGAGAGCCTCCAAATAGGACCAGGCGGAGTACTGAACCAGCGCATTGTCTGCCTCTTCAGGAATCAGGATGCGGACATCCACTCCTCGCAGCGCCGCCAATTGGAGGGCGCTGATGAATTGTTCATCCGGCACAAAGTAGGGGCTGGCTATCCAGAGCCGGGTCTTTGCCATGTTGATCGTATTGAGGAAAAAGAGGGTGCAGCTTTCCAAGGAGTCCGCCGGGCCGGAGGGCAGGCACATGACCGAACGCGAGACTCCGGAGGCCGCAGGTTGGGGATCCCAGTTCAACCCCTCGATCGAGCCGCCCGCAGCCCACTGCCAGTCCTCCAAGAATGATACCTGGATGCTCTGAACTACCGGACCCGTAAGGCGCAGGTGGGTGTCGCGCCAATAGCCGAATTTCGGATCGAGGCCCTTGTATTCCCTCCCGACATTCAGCCCGCCGACCCAGGCGGCGCGGCCGTCGGTGATCACGATTTTCCGGTGATTGCGGAAATTGATCTGGAATCGGTTGGCTTCGCCCTGCCTAGTATTGAAAGGAAACACGGAGATACCGGCCTGCTTCAGTTCATCGGTGTAGGCGCGGGGCAGCCGACTGCCGATTTCATCGTAGAGCAGATGACAGCGGACGCCGGCCTTGGCCCGCTCAAGCAGACGGGACTTCAGTTCCTGGCCCACCTCGTCATTCCGGATGATATAGAACTGCACGAGAACATATTTCTCCGCCTTCGATATCCCGTTGAAGATGGACTGGAAGGTGGCATCGCCATCCACCAGCAGTTCGGCATCATTGCCGGTGGTGAAGGGAAGTTTGGCCAACTTCTCCACCAGATAGGCCCGGTCGCGGTCCGGATTTCTGATCAGGTTACGTTCGGTCAATGTTTTTAAATAAGCGCTCGCCAATTCCGCCACTTTAACGTCATCGAGACGGCGTGCTGTCACGTAACCGTGGAATTTACTGCGTCCCAGAATCCAGTAGGCGGGCACAGCCGCATAGGGAAAGGTGTTCAGGGAGACCACCCAGGCGATGGCTCCCTGGGCGGTGCGCACCCCCATAATGGCAATGAACCGAAGTGAGCAGACCCACAAAGTGGCTGAAGAAAACAAAAAGAGTGATCCACATGCGGCGGCGGGGCTTGGATTTGGGGGCTTTGGCTCCGGCCTCGGAATACGGGTGCGCCTGTTCCGGAGTGGGGATTGGTTCGGGGGCATTCATGCGGAAGAACGAGTTGATTGGGAATTCTCTGGTGCCTCTGATTCCTCCTGTGAACTTCTATTTTTTAGGCTCTTCGAAGGTGGTGTCGAGTGAAATATATAGCCACGATATATGTAGCCAGATCAGAATGGCACTCACTTAAGCGGCAGCGCGGTAGCGTTCACACAACGGTGTCTAAAATTGGATTTTCATAAATGGGCGTAGAGGGCAGCCAGTGCGACCGAGTCTTGCCTGACGGAGACGGATTTCCAGAGATGGGTAGCTATCTAGCGGAATAAATAGCCAGTTAAATAGCCAGGTTTACAGTTACATTTGTTGTTGCTGGCTCAATAACGTGGCTGGAAACTTATTGAGCGGCGACGATCACGAAAGGTTTTTGACGAGATGCCCGCCGCGTGCTTGCTCGTCGCCGCATGCACGACGCGCATTTCTTTCTCTCTGCTTTCATCTACCTCGCCACCGCCGTGCTGATGGTGCCGGTGGCGCATCGAATGGGTCTAGGCAGCGTGCTGGGCTATCTCATCGGCGGCGCGGTGATCGGTCCTTTTGCGCTCGGATGGGTGGGTGGCACTCAAGGCGAGGAAGCGATGCACTTCGCGGAGTTTGGCGTGGTGATTATGCTCTTCATGATCGGCCTCGAATTGGAGCCTGCGAGGCTCTGGCGCATGCGCGGACCGATTTTCGGCCTCGGCGGCCTTCAGGTGAGTTGCACCGCTTTGGCCGTGGCCGCTGCGGCGATGGCTTTTGGCCTCGATGCGAAGCCTGCACTCGCCGCAGGCATGATTCTGGCGCTTTCCTCCACCGCCATCGTGATTCAGACGCTGCAAGAGAAGGCCCTGCTGCGCAGCGATGCGGGTAGCGACACCTTTGCCGTGCTGCTGTTTCAAGACATTTCCGTCATCCCGATGCTGGCGATGTTTCCCCTGCTCGCCAGCAGTGCGGCATTGGGCGAGGATCATGGCTGGCTGCAAGAGCTGCCGCATTGGGCGCAGCCGCTCGTCACACTAGGCGCAGTAGCGGTCATCGTGATCGCCGGGCAGTTTGTGGTGCCGCGTGGCTTTGCGATTCTCGCGAAAACAGGCCTGCGGGAGCTACTGACCGCTGCCGCCTTGCTGCTGATCGTGGGCGTGGCTTTGCTAATGACCGAGGTGGGCCTCTCACCGGCTCTCGGCGCTTTTGTCGCGGGAGTAGTGCTCGCAGGAAGCCACTATCGCCATGAGTTGGAGAGCAACCTGGAGCCTTTCAAAGGCCTGCTGCTTGGACTGTTTTTCCTCGCTGTCGGGGCGTCGCTCGATTTCAGCGGCATCGCAGCTAGGCCCGTGCTCATCACGGCGCTGGTGATCGGTTTGATCGTGACGAAAGCGGCGGTGATGTATGCGGTGGCCACCGTGCTGCGGCTTCGCGGTAGTCATCGCTGGTTGCTGGCGCTGGCCTTGGCTCAGGGCGGTGAGTTTGCCTTCGCGCTGCTTTCGATGGCGATTCAGCAGCACATCCTCGATGAGGAAACCTCTAAGTTACTCGTCGCCGTCGTGGCGTTGTCCATGGCCGTCACGCCGCTGCTCTTTGTGCTGTATGAAAAAGTCATCGCGCCGCGCTACCTGGCCGTCAGCAGCCCGGCACGCGAGGCGGATGCCATTGATGAACATGACGCACCGGTGATCATGGCAGGCTTCGGCCGCTTCGGGAACTTCGTCGGCCGCTTCATGATGTCGCAGGGCGTCAAAGTAACCGTGCTGGAAAGCGATCCCGATCATGTGGACATGCTGCGAACCTTTGGCTTCAAGGTCTTCTATGGCGATGCCACGCGTCTCGATCTCCTCCACGCCGCCGGCATCGCCCAGGCCCGCCTGCTCATCATCAGCCTCGCCGACCGCACGAAGGTGGCACAGCTCGTCACCGAGGTGCGGGAGCGTTTCCCGAATGTCCGCATCCTCGCTCGGGCGCATGACTACGATCAAAGGTATGATTTCATCAGCCTCGGCCTGCGCTCAGAGGATGTGGTCCACGAGCAGATGCACAGCGCCCTCGAGCTCGGCGTGAAGGCACTCCGCGTTCTCGGCAAGCCCGCCGAGGCCATGGAAGCCGCCGCGAAGCTCTGGAAAGGCTTCGACGAGGAAACCTTCCACCTGCTCTTGCCCGTGCATGACAATGTGGACGCCTACGCCAGCATCGCCCGCGAGCGCCGCATCCAGCTCACCCAGCTTTTTGAACGCGACCGGGCGAATGTGAGTGAGGTGTGAGGCACACTTGCAGCGCTTCTGAAACTCACGGATCGCTTTGGAATGCGGCTTCACCTCGGCCGGTTGCCCAATGAGTTCAGCTTAATGACAAATTAATAGCCAAATTAATAGCCTGGTTTAAAGTTAGATTTGTTGTTGCTGACTCGATAACCATTTCCCAATGGTCTGCATTGCCCATCTCCAACGCCCCCACCTCATGAACACTGCTTCCGCTCCACTATCTGTCGATTCGATCCGAGAGCTGCCGCTCGAAGAGCAACTTGTGGGCGTAAATGCCAAGACGGGGCCTTATCTCCAGGCGGGGAGGTCCATGCGCAGGGTGAAGGGGTTTCAGGCGCAGACGAATTGCTTCCATGTCATGTCCCGGACCTGCGGCGGGGCGGTGTTTTGGGATGATGTGGAGAAGGAGGCGCTGCGCAGGGTGCTCTGGAGGCTGGCGGAGTTTTGTGGGGTGCGGTTGCTGACGTATTGTGTGATGGGGAACCACTTTCATGCGCTGGTGGAGGTGCCGGATCAGAAGAGGTGGGTGGAGGAGCAGTTTGGTGGGACGCAGGGGGAGGAACGGCTGATGCGGCATCTGCGGGTGCTGTATAGCAAGGTGTTCGTGGAGCAGTTGCAGGAGGACTTTGCGGAACTGCGGAAGCGCGGCTCGGAGGCGGTGGTGCAGCATCGGCTGGGGCTGCTCAAAAGGAGGTTTTGTGATGTGGCGGTGTTTGCGAAGGAGGTGAAGCAGCGGTTTTCGCGGTGGTATAACAAGCGGCACAAGCGGAAGGGGACGCTCTGGATGGATCGGTTCCGCAGTGTGCTAGTGGAGGGAAAGGGTGATCCGCTCTTGGCGATGGCGGCGTATATTGATCTCAATCCAGTGCGAGGTGGGCTGGTGAGTGATCCGAAGGATTACCGCTGGTGCGGGTATGCGGAGGCGCTGGGTGGGAATAGGGAGTGTCAGCGCGGGATTTGCCGAGTGACGGGGCGAGATGTGTCTGAGACGGATTGGGTGAAGAGGGGAGCGCGGGAGGGGTATCGGCAGATGCTGTTTTCGGTGGGGCGTGAGGTGAAAACGGCGGATGGAAAGGCGGTGGCGCGGCGTGGGGTGAGCGGGAAGCGCGCGGAGGAGGTTTTGGCGGAAAAGGGGAAGTTATCGCTGGGTGAGTTGGTTCGCTCGCGGGTGCGACATTTTGCGGATGGAGCGGTGATTGGCTCGCGGGAGTTCGTGGATGCGTTTTTCGGGGAAAATCGCGGTTTGTTTGGTCGGGCTCGTCGAAGAGGCGCTCGCCGAATCCGCGAGTCCGAAGGCGATTTGTATGCGCTGCGCGATTTGAACGACGGGACTTAGTTTGCCAATTCTTCAACTTCTCGTGCATTGGAGGATGATTGTTTCGTGCGATTGTGGACTGGACAGGAACTGGACGAACTGTTTTAAGTAATCGGATGTTTTTGAGCTTCATTCCAGGTCTGGGGGACGCCGTGTCCGGCGCTCTTTTGGCGGCGCTGACAGTCGGTGGAGGACTGTGGTGGTATGGGCGGAAAAAAATGGCCGAAATGTCCGCTCAGGCGGCTGCGGAGCTTGATGGTTTGCGCTCTGAGTCTGATGCGGCAAGTCGTTCTGCTAAGGCAGAGGCCGATCAGGCGGCTGCGGAGGCGAAACGGCGACTAGATGAGTCGGTGGCGAGGTATGAGGATCTGGACTCTCGCTTTAAGGCGCTAAGCGACTCGGCGGAACGTCGTCAAAGGGATGCGGAACAGCGCATTGCTGCCTTGGAGGCTGATTTGACTGCTACGCGTGAGGTCGCGGCGAAATTGGCTCCGACGCTGGATCGGATCAAAGATCTTGAGATGGCTCTGAGCGCCGAGCAGGGCCGTGTGCGGGCACTGGATCAGGCTATGGTGGCCCAGACTGCGCGGGCGAGTGATCTGGATCGGCGATTGGCAGAGGCGCAGGAGTTTGGAACACGTACCAAGAAGGATCTCGATGAGCGGGATGCGGAGCTGAAACGAGTGGTGAGTGAGCATGAAGCTTTTCTGGCTGAAGGTGGTTTGCAGAATGAGCTGAACAAGGCTGTGGAATCGAGGGTTCAAAGTGAGGCGAAGCTCGCACAACTCCAAAAGACGCTCGCTGCGACGGAGAACCGACTGGCGATGGTGCAGAAGGAATTCATGACGGCGGTGGGGATGCCGAGTGCGCCGATCAAGACGGTGGAGGTGGTGCGGACACCTGCTCCAGCGCCACAGGGTGCGGGCGGGGATCGACGTGTGAAGGAGCTGGAGGAGAAAATCGCCCAATTAGAGGCGGATGCTCGGAAGAAGGCCCGTGAAGACGGTTACAAGATCGCGGAACTAGAGTATAAGCTGGCAGAAATGGTCGATAAGAAATAACCCCGCAGCATGGATGCATCACTTTCTAGCGGAGGGCCAGGATGACGGTGGCAGCTACCACGGGGCTGCTGGCGCGATTTCACTGGCGGATGCTGGTGAACAAGACCGTGCATGGCCTGAGCCAGAACCGCCTGCTAGCGATCACTGTGGGGACGTTTTTGGCATTTTACGCGGTGGCGTCGTATCTGATGGTTCGGCGTGGCTTGGATTATATCATGAATATTCCACTGCTGGGGCCGCTGCTGGCAGAGAGGCTGGTTTACCTGCTGTTTTTCTTCTTTTTCGTCATGTTGGTTCTCTCGAATGCGACGATCACGGGTATGGGTTTGTTCCGAAAGAAGGATATGGAGTGGCAGGTGGCGCTGCCGCTTTCTCCACGTAGTCTGGTGATGTGGAAGACGCTCGAGGGGATGTTGTTGGCGAGCTGGGGACTCGTGGTGCTGAGTGCTCCGATTTTGTTGGCGCTGGGCCGCATTTATGATGCTGGGGCTGGGTTCTTTCTCTCCACGGCTCCTGCTTTGATTTGCCTGGTGGGGATCGCGGCGAATTTATCGACATGGCTGCTCTTACTGCTGGTGCGGCATGCGCGGCGCTGGTGGTGGCGGCCTTTTGCTGCGTTGGCGGTGATGTTGCTGGGCGCGGCGTTGTGGAGTTCATGACGTTCGATTTCAATGCAGTGCGCACGGGTGATGTGGCGATGGGAGTCACTGAAATCCTGAAGCACACGGAGATCTGCATGCATCCATTGCTACCTAGTTCTTGGGTTGCTGAGGCGGTGTACTCGACTGGGCGTGGCAGTATGAGCCGGGCGTTGTTTTTTCACCTAGTGCTGCTGAGTCATGCGCTGGTGGCGCTGGTGGTGACGGGGTGGATGGCGGGAAAAATCTTCCCACCGGCGTGGGATCGCGTGATGGCGGCTGCGCCGACTCGCCGGGCTGAAAATGCTCGCATCACAGCCGAGCCTGCTCGCGGATCTGAGTGGCTGCGCCGGATGCTGGCTCTGGACCGTGCTTCGTTCGCCATTTTGGAAAAGGAGGTGCGGATTTTTTTACGTGAGCCTGTGCAGTGGGGGCAGTGCGCGATCATTTTCGGCCTCTTGCTGATCTATTCCGCGAATTTACGGCGCATGGGTTATGATCTGCAAAATGCCTTTTGGTCCACGGTGATCTGTCACTTGAATCTACTGGTCTGCTGCTTGGCTCTTTCGACTTTGACGACTCGCTTTATGTATCCGCAGTTCAGTCTGGAGGGGAGGAGGATGTGGATTTTGGGGCTCTCTCCCGTGCCGCTGCAGCGCATCCTCACTCTCAAGTTTCGCCTAGGTGCGGGTGTGCTGGCGCTAATGATGACACTGTTGGTTTGCCTTTCGGGCTTTTCACTGGGCATGCCACCACAGCGTATGCTGTTCTTTGCGCTGGCGATGATGATGATGAGTTATGGGCTCACTTCACTGGCGCTGTCACTCGGTGCCTTGCTGCCGAATTTCCGCGAGGCGAATCCAGCACGCATTGTTTCTGGCTTTGGAGGCACTGTCTGCCTGATCGGCAGCTTTCTCTACATCCTCATGGGGATGGCGCTGGTGCTGATCCCTTCCTGGCAGACGCTATCTTCGACGGAAGCCGCGATGCCGCCGCCGAATCTACCTTTAGAGGGACTAAGTCTGGGGCTACTACTGTTCATAACGGCAGTTACTGGGGGTGTTCCGTATTTTTTTGCAAAAAGCAGAATGAAAAATCTGGATTATTTAAGAGATCTATAATATCTAAGGCGCTGAATAAATAATTGAACGCCTGATATGACTCGTAAAGCTCCCGCATCTGCCACAGCCACTGTCGCTGCCCCAGGCCACCTTGAAGAGGAACTCCTCCACTTCGATGACGCTCCTGAATTCATGGAGAACGCATCCTCACTCGACGACGTCGATCACAAGGTCAAAGTCGCCCAAGAGCAACTCCTCCAACTCCGCATGCAGCAGGAGGAAATCGAGCGCCAAAAGCAGCACCTCGAGACGCTGCGAGTGAAGCAAGAGCGCTTCGTCGCGGGCAAACGTGATCTTTTGGAAAAATCGCCCGCTCTGCGAGCAGCGTGGAGCGTGGATCTCTATGACGCTCAAAAGCGTGTCGAAGAGCTCAGCGTCACTCATGACGACTTCAAACGCCACCTCGACATCCTCAAGAGTCTCCAGCCAGAAAAATGGCACCGTAGCCAAGTGGATGAAGAACTCGACCACGCTCTGTGTGCCATCGAAGACGCTGAGGCAGATTATTCCAAGGGCCTGCGCAGACTCGAGTCCCTGCGTCATCATGAGCCGAATCCCGTCGCCGCAGCGATGAGCCACCACGCAGCCACCCCTGCGACGGAGGCTGAGAGCACAGAGCATACACCGGTGTATGCCACTGGCTCAGAAGAACTGATCATCTGGCTGCGCCGGGGCACCGCCTTCACTGCGCCGCTGATCGCCGCTCTGCTGCTCGGCTTAGTGCTGGCAAAATTGATGTTCTGACAGCGGTCTGTCTTTTTTCCCTGAAACTGAAACGCCTCACCCTCCCTTCTCGCTCACACCATGGCTCTCTTCTCTTCTGGAAATCGCAAAGTGCGCTCACGCCGTCCGAAAACCGCTACTGAGTTAGGACGAGCCCCCGCGCCGCAGCTCACGAAGCCACGTCAGCTTCAGCGTCAAGCCTCACGCGTGAACGAGGAGATTCACCGCTTGGAGTGCCTCATCGCTGATGCCCCGCGTCTGCAAAAAGCACACCGACTCGCTACGCTGGACATACTGCCACCGATGGAGTCTGCCCCCACAGCCTCACGCCGGAAAAAGAAGCTCACTCTTTCCCAGAAGAGCGTGCAGAACTCCCGCCGCCTCAGCCTCGCGATGGAGTGGCTGGTGGTGCTGGGTGGTATCGCAGCCCTAGCAGGCTGGATTCATCAATGGATGCACCATTGAGTGACGCTGATCACTGAAATCCGCCCGCTCAATTCTCCGCAGGAGAGTCCTCAGTGCGTTTACCCTTCATAAAGCGGATATCCTCTGCTCGATCAATGAAGACGGTGTCCTCGCAGATGTTCTTCGCGTGATCACCGACTCGTTCGAGAAAACGAGCGATGAAAATGAGGTGGATGTACCCTTCCAATGCTGCTTGGCGAGTCTCCATCACGGCGATGATGTCTCGATCGAGCGCTTTTTCCGCAGCGTCGAGCTCCTTATCCATTTTACGAGCGGCAGCCGCGGCCTCGGAGTCGCCGTCGATGAAAGCCTGGATGCTAGCCTCCAGATTGCGGGCACAAAGCTCATACACAGGCTGGATGAGCTTCACCTCGGGTATCTCGGGCAGATTATTGATCAACCGGGCACGCTTGGCGATGCTGCTGGCCTGATCTGCGATGCGCTCGATGTTATTCGCCACACGGATGGTGCCCATCACGGCGCGAGATCATGCGCGGTGGGTTGGAATTTCCACCAGCACCTGCATGCCGAGTTTATCGACGGCTTTTTCCAGTTCGTTCACATCCTGATCAGCGGCGATGGAGGCATTGCAAAAGATCTGTATCACGCTCGAGGAGGCCACGCAGAGCACAGGCGAGATTTTTCGTGCCATGCTAGCCATTGCCAACACATCTTGGCGTAGGCGGTCCATGGAGGCATTGTAGGTGGAGAGGATATGGTCGTGCATAGTAGAGCGTGGCGGAAAAGACTATCAGATCACATCTTCATCATGACGATTTTGATACAATTCGAGAGCTTCTTTGGCTCGCGGCCAGTGCGCTGGCAAAAGGCGTCGTATGTGATGATCTCAAAGCGCCCGTCCTCTGGCTCGATGATGGCGGTGAGAGACTCTACCCAGTCACCCGAGTTCGGGTAGTGAATGTCATGCGGTAGTTTTTATCCGCAGGTGTATGGATATGACCGCAGATGAGCCCTGCACACTGACGCCAGCGAGCGCGAGCTCCACCACTTGCTCCTCCGCGGCCCATGGGGCTGATTTGACCACTTCACCTTGGCTTTGGCCCACTTGACGAGGAGAAGGGCTCTTCCCAGCCGGCCTGCCCAGTCGATGACGCGGTTGCTGGAAGCGGAGAGGAAATTGTGGCTGCCGCCGCCTAGCTTCGCTAACCAGGCATGATTGTGTGTGTCGCCAGCATCGAATCCATCTCCATGAACAATGAGGTAATCCCCTGTTTGCCGTGCTGTGGACGTATTCATTGGTGAGGATGAGATTATCCAGCCGCATAGGATGAGTC